>JBJXHA010000062.1:0-11499 GCA_046160275.1 Bacteroidia bacterium
TAGGCATTGTTCGCATAATAGTACGAAGAAAATCGCGGTAATTAAATAGAAGATAAGAGATTTGCTTTTTAGATAGCCCTACTATCCCTTATTCTTTCTTCTTCTTTATCTTTCTTTCTGCCAATCCACGAATGGCAATGCTGGCTACGGTACAACCAAAAATGGCGGGCATATAGGAAATTGTGCCGATGACGGATTTTTTCTTGGTGTCGTCAGGGGTGGCAATTACGCGCTCATATTCTGGGATTTCGGTGGAATAAACGCATTGTACCCCTTGAAAATAACCTAATCTGTGCATACGCTTGCGTACATATTTGGCTAAGTGACAGATTTTTGTCTTAGAAATATCTGCAATTTTGACATGGCTAGGGTCTATTCTTCCTCCCGCACCCATAGAACTCACAATCGGAATCCTTCTTTCGATGCAGGCAGTAATTAAATAGACTTTGGGAGATAAGGTGTCAATGCAATCTAATACATAATCGAAACGGTTATTGTCTAACAATTCAAAGGTCTTTTCATCACGCAAGTATTCAGAAATGACAGTTAAATCTAAATCTGCGTTAATGTCTTTGAGCCTTTTAGCTAAGGCTTCGGATTTTAATTCACCATCTGTACTAATTAAGGCGGGAATTTGGCGATTTCGATTGGTCGCTTCCACAACGTCAGCATCAACGATTGTCATTTTACCTACGCCTGCGCGTGCCACCATTTCTGCCGCGATGCCCCCTACACCGCCTAACCCTACTACTAGCACATTTGCGCTGATTAATTTTTCGACTTTTTCTTCACCCAACAAGATTTGGGTGCGTCCCATCCAATGAGGTACCATATTTTTTGAATAAAATAAAATGTTTTCACACTAGGCTTAGACCCTAGGCGGATTTTTTCCAAAATCAAGGCAAAAGTAGTAAAAATTTGCGTTTCTATTTCTGATAAGGGCTGTTTTTTTAGCTTTTGATTATCTTGTCAAAATTACGCTTCATTTCTTGCTCTACTTGTGCTACTTCTAGCCTTTTTATTTGGGCAGCTCGCAAGTAAATTTTTTCAATGGGAAAAGGAAGGGTATCTGTTTCAAGGAAAATTCTTTCTAAGGGAAGGGTTTTGAAATTGTTAAAACTGTTGGCATGGTTTTCCCAAAGGTTTTTCCCAAAAGAGAAATAAGAAGGAGAAGAAAGGAGTTGTTTTAGTTCCACTTCATTCCCCATAAATTGATGAAAAATAAAGGGAACGGTAGTTTTTTTAGCGAAAGGAACGAACAGGGAATAAGTACGAACTGCATGAATAATGACAGGTTTTTGCAAGGCTTGGGCAATTTCTAGCTGCGCTTCAAATGCCTTGACTTGCAAAGGAATAGGCGTTTTTATGGCGCGGTCAATCCCAATTTCACCCATAACTACGACTTTTTCCAAAGAAAGTAATTCATACAAGCCTTGAATGTCCTTTTCAAAGGCTTCACTCACCTTCCAAGGATGCAAACCCAGCGAAACAAAATAAGGTAAACGCTGAATTTGCTCCTTGTTTAAAGCTAAATAGCCATTTCTGATGATGATTTCATCTCGAAAGGGTTTGCAGTGTGTATGGATATTGATTTTCATGATATAAACAGTTCTTTAAAGAAAAGAATAAACTTACTTTTTTTTTGGTTTATCCTTCTTCTTTTTTCGCTTTTCAAGTTCCTTTATGTCAGCTTTATCTTTTGCTCTACCACTGCTAAGTTTGTTTATCTTTAAATCCTCAAAGTTAAGATAAGGAATAGTAATATCATTGTAAACGAAAATTTCTTTTTGCTCATAACAAGCTTCAAAATTAATACCATCAACAACATTAATAATGTCTATTCGTTGCGGTTCGCGCCCAAAAAAGATACCAGCCATTTCGTCTGTCCTTAAAAAATCTGCTACTGAAAGGTTTGGAACATTGATTCCAAAATCATTAAGTGCAGACATCATTTTTATGGCATTTTCTTCAGAAACCTTTATCCATATATCCAAATCACCTGTATAGCGAGGATATCCATGAAAAGAAACAGCGTATCCTCCTACAATTAAATATTCCACTTCTTTTGCGTTTAAGATACAAATGAAGTCTAAAAAATCAGCATTTATCATTTTACTTTACGTTTCCTTTTTGGTTTGCGAAACCCCACAATTGTTTTGTCTATTTTTGTGGGTAATTGAAAAAGAATAAGGTATTGTAGGCGTAGAAATTCTGTTATTTCTAAACACTCCGCAGGAGAATAAGAAGGATTTAATGTTTCCCATTCTTTCTTGTTACGAATGATACCTACATGAGATTTGTCTATCATAAATAATAATGTTATTTTATGGACTATTCATTTTATTGATAAGGTAATTACTTTGATAGTAGTAGCAATTTATTTCACCATAATCTCATCAATGAAAATAAAAGCATCTCCCCCCGCGCCCAAATGCCATTCAGGTAGTTCGCCGTAATTTTTTGCCTTGATGCGCAAATAACGAGTAGAAACATTGACCTCCGCGCTAAAATCCTTGACTACGACCTTATATTCTTTGTCATTCACTTTATTGGGAACGGTGGCAAGTGGGCTAAATTTGATGCCATCAGTTGAGTTTTCAAAACTTACATTGGTAGGCATAAGAATCCAAGAACCCACATCTTGCAAAAATCCTGCGCTTACCTCCGTGATGGGTTTTACCTTACCTAAGTCAATTACCGCCTCAAAATCTTGTGCTTGATAGCCCTGCCAGCCACCTAAGCGAAAATTGTGGTTTCCCCTCAATCCATCAATTAATCCTTCATCGCCGCCTGCGGTGTATTGTCGGTTATAGCGGCAATGCAATTCAATTTTCATTTCAGGATTAATTTTATAAAACTTTGCCTCCACAGGAAAACTGATACCTTTATCTGAACGATAAGCAACTGCTTTTATGGTTGTGTTATCGCTGATTTCCAAAGGTTTGACATATTTTGTAGAAAGAATCGTAGGCAAAGAACCATCTAAGGTATAATGAATTTCTGTGTTAGTACCGATTGCCTTCATCTCGACATTTAACTTATCTTTGAAAACTTTTCCCGCAGCTTCGATAATAGGCACAGGCATCACGAGTCTTTCTTTGATGCTAGAACGTGGAAGGTTTTCTTCCTCACTTGCCCATTCGGGGTGAGCTTGGCTGTCCATTATTAGGCTTAATTCTCCTCCATCTTCCAATTCTTCATGTGTGAAATAAGACCGATTTAAAGGCGTGCCATCAAGCGAAGCTAGGCTGATGTATTTGTTTTTGGCAGAAGCATTGGCGCGAATGGTAAACACCTTGCCATTTTCGAGCTGAATGTCAACTTTGGTAAACAAAGGAGAACCTATCATATATTCGTTACTACCAGGGCAAACAGGATAAAAACCCATCGCACTTAGCACATACCAAGCCGACATTTGCCCGCAATCTTCGTTTCCACAAAGACCGTCAGGCTTATCACTGTAAAAATTATCCATGATTTGACGCACGCGCTCTTGGGTTTTCCAAGGCATTCCCAAATAGTTGTAAAGGTAAGCCGCATGATGACTCGGTTCATTTCCGTGAGCATATTGCCCAATTAAGCCCGTAATATCCACTTGCTCTCTGCCCGTTAAACCCGTTTCATCGCTAAAAAAGTTATCCAAATGATTGAGCATGACATCTTTACCACCCATCATTTCAGCCAAGCCCTCAATGTCGTGTGGTACATAAAAGGTATATTGCCAAGCATTTGCCTCTGTGTAATTAAAATTTACCTCAGAAGGATTAAATGGACTATACCAACCCCCATTTTGCTTGGCACGCATGAAATTGGTTTTGGGGTCGAAGATATTTTTATAATACTGCGCTCGCTTGATAAACTCATTGTAATCCGCAACTTTCCCCATTGCTTTTGCCATCTGCGCAATACACCAATCATCGTAGGCATATTCAAGCGTTTTGGAAACAGATTCATGGTCGGCATCATAAGGGATATGTCCTAACAATTGATAAGCATCTAAGCCAAAGTGTGCTTGCCTCGCGCTGTTTTTCATGGCAGTCATGGCAAGTTCGGCATCAAAATTTCTTATGCCTTTGAGATAAGCATCGGCAATAACAGAAGCAGAATGATAGCCAATCATACAAAAGGTTTCGTTCCCTGCAAGCTCCCAAACAGGAAGTAAGCCCGATTCTTTGTATTGGTTCAGAAAAGTATTGATAAAGTCGGAAGTTCTTTGTTTGTCAATAATGGAGTAAAGCGGGTGCGCAGCGCGATAGGTGTCCCATAAAGAAAAAACGCTGTAATGATTGTGTTCGTAGGCAGTATGTGTCAAACTATCCATGCCGCGATAGGTTTTATCCACATCCATGTATAGATTTGGGGCAAGCATCGTATGATACAAGGCGGTATAAAAAGTACGTTGTTGCGTATTTGTTCCCCCTTCAATTTTAATTTTATTGAGTTCTTTGTTCCAAGCCAAACGTGCGTCTTGCTTTACTTTTTCAAAGTCCCAGTTAGGAATTTCGGCAGCGAGGTTTCGTTTTGCGCCTTCAATGTTTACAGAAGAAATGCCTACTTTTGCATAAACAGGTTTTTTACCTTTTACCTTGAAGGTAACAAACCCTTTTAATTTTTTGCCAGATAAGGTTGCCTTCCCAAGCTGAATGATGTTTTTATCGGATAAACCAAAGCTCATAAAGGGTTGGGAAAACTTGATAACAAAATACACAAGTTGATCTTTTGCCCAAGCCTTAGAGCGTCTCATGCCATGAATTTCTGTATTACCTACAATTTCAAGATAAGATTCCGTAACATCATCTCTATGTTCAAGGTCAATAATTACATTGGCATTGTTGGATTTTGGGAAATGATAGGCGTGTATGCCTGTGCGCAAAGTAGTCGAAAGTTCGACCTTTGTTTTATGTTTCTTGAGATAAACGCTATAATAACCGGGGTTTGCGGTTTCGTCTTTCCGCGAAAACTCCGAAGCGTACTCCTCATTTTTAAAAGAAACCTCTCCCACCGTAGGCATCAACAAAATATCTCCATAATCAGAGCAGCCTGTACCGCTAAGATGCGTATGAGAAAATCCATAGAGCAAAGAATCCGAATAATGATAACCTGAGCAGCCGTCCCAACCTGTCAGGCGTGTGTCGGGGCTTAATTGCACCATTCCAAAAGGCAAGGTCGCACCTGGATAGGTATGTCCATGCCCTCCCGTACCCACAAAAGGATTTACCAAAGCCGCAAGGTCTTGCAACTTTTGCGCAGAAGAAGAAACTGTTTGGAAAAAAAATAGCCCAAGGAGAACAAATAAATAGACGCGGCGATTCATATCTCTAGTATTAAATGAAATTCGCCCTAAATTACTAAAAAAAAAGTGATTTTATCATTACCCCACGCGAAAGATTTCTTTCATAAGCTGCATATTGCATTTGTTCGATTCAATATAAACGTTTAATAGATAAGTAGCCGCAGCGTCATCTATTTCATTTTCAATGATTTGTTTATAAGAAGATGTTGTCTTAGCAAAAGCTTGCGCAACCTTCAAAGAAAAGGTTTTCATTTCTTCTTCGCCTTCCCATAGAAACGACTGTTGACATAATACTTTGCGCGGTTGATTAGGAAGCAACTGTACAAGTTGTGCCGAAACATTTTCTATTTCCCATTGAAAAGGATTGGTAAGGGAGAAAGAAATCTCTGCGTCATTGGCGGAAAAAACGCCTTCAGTGATGAGTTGCACGTCTTTGACGACTTTTTTAGAAACAATGGTTGTTGTTAACTGATTCATAGGATAATAAGATGAAAATAATAAAAACCCCTTGGAATTGTAAAAAAAGGAAAGGGAGTAGGTCAAACCCCAATGCAAATATACGATTTGTACGATGTTAAAACCCCTTAATTTTAAAGAGATTCTTACATCTACCTAAATTTGCCGTCAGATGTAATAAAAACAATTATTCTGTCTCTTCTTATTTATGTTTACTCATTACTACATACAGTTAATCCCTTTGTTTTAACCATTCCCACAAAAAATACTGCTACTGACGTATAATCCGACACCAATAAATAAAAAACACAGTACTTTTGTTTTATTACTGAATTTAACTATTACTTAAGATTATGACGAAATCGCAATTTCTTTTCCTAACTTACATCATGACTTTTATGTGTTTATACACAAAGTCAATCGCGCAAATTAATTTTACTTCTCAAGTAACCAATTCAACTTGCAGCGCAAATGGTGAAATACAAATTGCAGTGAGCGGAAATGGAACAATGCCCTACAACTTTTTGTTGAATGGAGTACCAATCGGAACGGCAAACGCTCCTTCTTACAACTACCAAGGCTTAGCACCTGGTACGTATCAAGTGAAAGTTGTGGATAGTAGCATTCCACAAAAAATGACCCAACAAAGTATTGTTGTTGGGGGGACTTATATTGAGCCAGAGTTAACTTGCGCTGTCAATGGCTGTGAAATTGTGGCAACGGTTTCTAATGGTTTAGCTCCTTTTGAGTATGCCATTGCTACTACTTCTGCTAATGGCCCTTTTTCGGCTTATCAGAGTAGCAATATTTTTACGAATATTCCTTTAGCGCAAGTTTGCTATATTCGTGTAAAAGATGCTTGTGACAACATTTATACCCAAAGTGTTCAATTAGGGTTAAATACCCTAAGCATGAGCGCAGTTTGTACGCCCATTTCTACTACTGCTTATTCTGTTTTGGTAGGCACGATTTCAGGTGGGGCAGCACCTTATACTGTTTCCTGCACTGGAAGCAATGGAACGCAAACCCTTTCTGCACCGCCTTATGGCTTTACCCCTGTAGAGGGGTGTGATTATACGATTTTAGTAGAAGATGTTTGTGGTAGAAGCCAAAGTTGGACGTTACGCTCCTGCATTGTTCCTAGTATGAGTGTAACTTGCATTGATTGTTCTACGGGAAGCCTTCAATTAACGGCATCAGGGGGTACTCCTCCTTACCAATATGAAGTGTATGCAGGAACAGCGCAACCTCCTTATGCTACAAACACTACAGGTAGTTTTACGGGCTTAGTAGCTCCTACAAATGGTAAAAATTACATAGTGCGAGTAGAAGATGCTTGCGGAAATTATACCTCTCTCCAAGATGTGTATTGCCCCAAACTTGCTACTGATTGTGTAGGCGGAAGTGCTTTTGATGGGCATATTAGCATTGACATAAATAGCGACTATTTGGCATATAATCCTTTTTTCCCGATTAACATTATCGGAGTAACGAGTGCGGCTGTACCTAATAATATCGTTATTAACAATGCAAGCCAATTACCTGTAACGCTTGATGGCTTTTTATCAGGAATGCAACAAGTGAAAATGGTGAATAGTTGTGGAGGAAGTGCTACTGTGGGGAGTGATTGTAAAACAGAATATGAAATTACCATGGTTTGTGCCGCAGGAACACAAGGAACTCCAGGTAGTGGGCAATGTAGCGGAACTTGCGGCAATTCCTTGAGTGTAAGTTGTTTAACGCCAGGTTGTAGTTTTCAAGTGTATCTAGTAAATCCCTATATGCCTTACACTACGAATACTTCTGGTTTTTTCCCATTCATTCCTGTGGGAACGTATGAAGTAACGATTATTTCTCCTACGGGTTATCCCTTAGTAAGAGATACCTTTAATACACGCTTATTTTTTGAAAATACCTTGGTGGAATGTCGTAAAATTGAAGTAGGAGCTTGCCCTTCGGGTTTAGTTTTTAATCTATATAGTCTTACAGGAACCTTATTAGTTGCCAATAATACGAATGGTATTTTTCCAAACCTACAGCCTGGTACGACCTATAAAGTTACGGCAACTGACCCCACAACAAACGAAACCGTACATACTTGGTTAAACACTTCTGCTTTGGGGACTTTGGTATATGATATTATAGATTGTGTTAACTTGGAGGCACTGTTAGAACCTATTCCTAATGTTTTGCAATCTGCAGGAACGCCGCTATTTACCTTAACAGGGAATAATGGATACAATGGACAAAATATGACAGGTGTTTTCCCCAATTTGCCCGATGGCAATTATACCTTAGAGGTTTCGGTGAATGGTTGCGATACCCTAAGCAAAACCTTCAGCATTGGCTTACCTTATTCTCCTACTTTTTGCATCTATCCACTAACAGTGATGAATCCAAACTCAAATGCTTATGAAATAGGGTGGGGGGTAAGCACATACCAAGTGGATCAGCTCTTGTTTTCGGATTATCCTAATGTCAATATTCCTGTATTGGCAAATACAACGGGGAACGAATTTTCTTATAATGGGTTATACGCCGACAGTAGTTATCATTTTTTCTCTCCTAACTGCGAAAAATACGGATTTACGTTGCCTCCTATTCCTCCTGCGAACTTACAGGCAACGATCACTTCTACTTGTTTAAACCTTGCTTGCATCGAATTATCTGGGGCAATGAAGTCTCAAGATTGGTACAATTGGGCTACTGCGAATGGCTTCTCTGGTTGCAGTTATCAATACGATAACTATGTGATAATGACTTATCCTAATATGCAACTGATTACAAATACAAGTAATGCTGAAGTATGTGATATTCCTGTGGGTGGAAACCTCGTCATCTATTTGCAAAGGATGGGGCTATATGTCGATACTGTATATTTATATATTCCTCCTTATCAACAAATTAACTTATCAGGTTTGGGAGGATACACTTGCGCAGGAACACCTTTAGGAAATATTAGTTTAACTACAGCAGGGTCGGGTTATCCTTTTACCTTTGAGTTGCTCAATCCACCCGTAGGCTATAGCCCAACAAGTATATCAACCGTAGGAACAAGCAACAGCGTTAATTTTGGCAATTTGCCTAATGGTTTGTATCAATTCATGGTGTATGATGCTTGTGGGGCAAGTTCCGATTTTTCGGCAGCTATTCAACCCTTTGAGTTTTATCCCGAATTTGATCACACTTGCGATGGTAACATTATCTTATCTGTATCTCCTTTGGCGGGCGTATCTTATGCGTGGACGAATGCGAACGGAGGAATTGTAGGAGTAGGGGCATCTTCTTCAGTTCCCTATATAGGGGCGCAAACCTATACAATCACTGCACAGGGAGGGATTTGTAGTTATACCACCACGATTAATGTCCCGTATGTAAACAACAATATTCTGCCAAATGCGGGAAATGATGCAAATTATCCATTTTCAGTAGGGGCTGGCAGCGTTATCTTTAGTTTATCGGGTTCATCGGCACTTGCAAATGCGTCTAGCCAATGGCAGTTGATTTCGCCTGTGGGTTCTCCTGTTAATATCTTTAACCCTAACAATGCACAAACAAATGTAGAAGTAACGGCAACAGGCACTTATCAGTTTATGTATATCGTTCAAGGAGAAGTTTGCGCCGACACTGACACCGTATCCATCGTGATATATAATTGTAGTGGCTATGAATCTTTAAAATTTGAGGTAGAAATTGAACCAGAAACTTGCCAAGATGAAGGAAAAGACGGTGCTGCTGCAGTAAAAATCACGGGAGGGACAGGTCCTTTCACCTATCTATGGAATACTGGCGAAACCACTTCTACTATTCAAAACCTTAAAAATGGGACTTATTCCGTAAAAGTGAAAGATACACAAGGCTGCTACCTTTTGTTAGATGAACAGCAAAAAAGTGTTACAGTTCCTTATATTTCGCCCAAAGTGAACGCACATTTTAGCAGCACCCCTGACAACACGCTGCCGATTATGCAAACGCTTGCTACACTTTCTTTTACGAATCGTTCGAAGAATGCAAACACCTATTTTTGGACATTTGGAAATGAAGGCACTTCTAGTTTGGAGCATCCTACCGTGAGTTTGACAAACATTGGGGAAACGACTGTTACTTTATTGGCAAAAAACCAATATTGCGAAGATAGTTATCAAATCAAGTATCAAATTCTTGAAAATGGAACGCTTTGGATACCAACCGCTTTTAGTCCGAATGATGATGGTGCAAATGATGTGTTTTATGTGCAAGGTGCGGGCGTAGTAACGGCAGAAGTTCGTATTTTTAGCCCAATAGGAACTTGTGTATATTACAGTACTGACTTGTTGCAAGGTTGGGGAGGGCGTTATCAAGGAAAGGATTGCCCCGAAGGTGTTTATACCGTGATGATAGACGCGACATTGAAAAATGGTACAAAAACGCAAAAAGCCAGCACAATCACTTTGATAAGATAAATTGCTGAGTATAAAGTAAAAGGAGTTTGCCCTTTGTGGGGGTGAACTCCTTTGCATATTCCTTTCCTTTTATTATCTTTGTCCGCTAGATATTCTACTAACACTACCACGTTGCGAAAGGTTATGAATCGTTTTTTGTTTGTTTGCTCTCTCTTTTTCTGTTTTTCCTGCAATTCGACCTCTCCTTCTGCTGAAAAAATGGCTGCGCAAGGTAAAGAAAATTCCCCGCTTGCCGATTCTTTGGCAAAAGTCAAGTTGCGAGCCTATGATTTGGCGAAGGAAGAAATTCCCGTTTTTGATGGAAAAATCCCCCTAGTTATTTCTGCGCCTGATAGCGCGGTGATTGAGCCAAATGTGGTTTCTGTCATCGAAAATGGCATTAGTATCACAAAAGGATCTTTTCGTGTGAACATTGACATTTATCAGCAATTAAAAGAGGCAAATGAAACCGCAGAACTGGTGAAACAACACGAATGGCTGCAACTCAAAAGAGATACTTCCTTGGCAAAGGTGAGTTTGGTGCACGAAAACGCTACGGGGTTTGTCTATAAAATTGAAAACAAAACGACAGGTGTGGATTATAGCTTTTTTTATGCGGTTGTTAAAAACAATGCACTCTATGAAATTCAACCTGCAATGAATATGTTGGGAAATTATGAATTGGCAGAAATTGAATGGATGTATCAATCGGTGCAGCAGAAATAGTTGTTTTATAGGGTTCGCAACTTTTTAGAAAGTTGCGAACCCTATAAAAAACGATAAATACAAAACGCGAGGAAATCACATCCTCGCGTTTTTAGGTTCATTTTCAATAGATTGTAAGTTTTACTTGTTAAATTTCCCTCATAAAAAAAGCCAGGGGACTCTAACACATTGTGCGAATCAACCCTAGCCCTTGCTCTTGTAACCAAGTACCTCGTACTTAGTTGACACAAATATAGTAGGTCGCGCAAAACTATGCAATAGCAAATTGTATGAACAGTTATATCTAATACCTGAATGGTTGTTTTCTTGACATGAACGGTTAAAAAGGTAAGAAAAGTAATGTTGTTAAGTTGAAAAGAAACAAAAAGATAGCAATAACTAGCTTATATTGTGCGGAATACACAAAAAAAGGAATAGATAATAAAATATTGTATTGAATTTATCCCAAAATAAAGCAAAAAAAAGGGTAAGATTTTGAGAAATAAGAAGGTAAGTAATTTTCTTATTTTCGGCTGATACAATTTCTAACGTAGGCTTTAGAAAAAAGGTTGCCTTATAAATAAAAATAATACGCCATTTCCCCCTTTTTTATCAACGCTCACC
>JBJXHA010000063.1:0-25407 GCA_046160275.1 Bacteroidia bacterium
TCCGTTTTGTCAACCAAAAGAACTGACCCAAAAATAAGGTTAAACACAATACAGTTCACAGCTCCTAAAAGGTGAAGTTGTTCTTTGAGTTGTATCTTATTTTGGTAAGGATAATAATGAAAATAAGAACCTGCAAGCATACGGAAGGTAAGTAAGGGAAAAAAAGAGATAAATCCTATGCCTATTGGGATGAATAATATGAGACTGAAACCTCCCCATGCTCCCCATGTTAATATACAATACAATAGACTAAGCACAAAACTCACAGCAATCACTTTGAGCCAAAGCATGAAACAATAAAAAGCAATAGAAAAAGAAGTTTTCATATTTTCATTTGTTATTGAGTGAATTTCACACTGTTTTTAACGCAATTAAGGCTGGAATGGTTAGAAATTTTAACCCTAAAAAATAATACAGTTCGAAACTTTTTAGAAAGTTCCGAACTGTATTATTTTTAGCGATTGTCGAAAGGTGCTTATTATCTTCCCATAATATGCTTAGAAAGTGCCTCTTTTGAGCTAGAAAAAGAGAATATATCGTTTAGCATAAAATAATTGCCTTTGTCGTAGCAATAAGCGTAGGCATATTTTGCATAATCTAATTTTGAACTTTCAAAAGAAAACAAGTTAGCAACCTCCTTAATTTGTGCCACAGAAAGGCAATTCATAGAAGTCATTTGCTTCGCCATTTTTAAGCGTGTATTGTCAATTCCTTCCTCTTGCAAGCTGTTCAAGCCCATACTAAAAGCATTTGGATCCATTGGCATCATACAACCCATTCCCATATTCGCGCCGCCATTTCCATTCAAAGAAGGTCTTCCTGGTGTGACGTTACCCGAAACGAAACCGCCTGTGGGTTTGGGTTGCCCATTAATGTATTTGTTCAGTTCCTCTTTGTTACTGTTAAAAGTAAAAGAATTGTTCAACTGATAATAATTTTGTGGGTCGCAGCAGCGTGTGTAACAATATTTTGCCACCTCTAATTTGCTATCTTCAAAGCTAAATTTATCCAATAATTGCGCAATTTGGTTTACTTTTACACATTGACTGCCCACTGCTTGTTTCGCAACTGCTACCTGTCTGTCTTTAAAACTCTCATTTTCAACTGCTTGTAATACATTTGCAAAATCTGCATCATACATTGGATAAGGGCAAAAACCTGAATAACTTGGCGGAGGCGTTGGATTCGGAGAAGGTTTTGGCTGCCAGCCTGCGTCAGCCACTGTACCATTTCCACCATTTGGAAGCGTAGCATTTACTCCTACCCCGCCAAGGTTAATATTAATGGTTGTTGCATTATTGTTGTTACCCGAATTTGCATTTCCATTTGTACCATTCGTAGTAGGATTTGGGCTTGTATTTGTTGTAGTAGGTTTAGGAGTACTATTAATATTTCCACCTGTACCTGCCGTTCCAAATTCGCTTTCCCCTCCTGAAGAGATAGGTTTTTCACCCATTGGGCGAATCACATACTTATTCCCTTTGGTATTTTTGCGAATTTCATACGTGTAGTGATTTCCGATGGGAATGAATAATTTTTGGTCGACCTGTCCTAGTGTTTGGTCTTCAAAAATAATTTTCGTTGCCACATATTCTTCTTCTATATGCTCCACTGTTACATGAGTTTCGGGGTCAATGTTTTGCAATTTTCCATTGATAACCACTTGAAAACGCTCGCCTTGTGGGGTAAAAAAAGAAAGATTTGAGTAGAGTTGCGCTTGGGCAAGTTGCCCACTCAAAAATACCATCATGCATAGTAATAACTTCTTCATACTTTTTGTTTTAAAATATTATAAATATGGTTAATGCTTCATTTGTTTCAAGAAAAATGCCTAAAACTGTGAAAATTTGTTAATGATGTCAGGATTTGAATAAGTGTGTTACTATTCCTAACGTCTGTATTCTTTTGCAAATAACGTTAGATTTCGCTTTTATTCCAATTATTTGTAAATTTGTACTGTTTTTCGCCAATACTTTTAGAGTTCGGAACTCTTTGAGAGTTCCGAACTCTAAAAGTAGCGTAAAAATTACCGAATAACCATCTTATCAATTCCGTTTTTATGAAATTTGGAACAAAAACCGTTCATGCGGGGGTCGAACCAGACGCAATGACAGGAGCAATTATGACTCCTATTTATCAAACGAGTACTTATGTGCAAGCGGCTCCAGGCGACCACAAAGGCTATGAGTATGCAAGAACGCAAAATCCGACAAGAAATGCCTTGCAAAATGCTTTAGCAGCTCTCGAAAATGCGCAACATGGCTTATGCTTTGCTTCGGGCATGGCGGCTACTGATGCGGTCATAAAACTCCTCAATCCGGGTGATGAAGTTATTTCTACCAATGATTTATATGGTGGGACTTATCGTATTTTCACTAAGGTGTTTGCAAAATATGGTATCAAATTCACCTTTGTAAACATGACTGATTTGGCTGAAATTGAGAAAGTTATCACTCCTGCGACTAAAATGCTTTGGATTGAAACACCTACTAATCCTTTGATGAACATTGTAGATATTGAAGGCTGCGTAAAAATCGCCAAACAGCACAATATTCTTACCGTAGTAGATAATACTTTTGCTTCGCCTTATTTGCAAAATCCGCTGGACATGGGTGCAGAAATTGTTGTTCATTCACTTACCAAATATTTGGCAGGTCATTCTGATGTGGTGATGGGCGCGATTTTGGTAAATGATGCGGATTTGTATGAAAATCTAAAATTCACACAAAATGCTTGTGGGGCGGTACCAGGTCCTCAAGATTGTTTTTTAGTATTAAGGGGAATCAAAACCTTGCATTTGCGCATGGCAGCGCATTGTCATAATGGCAAAACTATCGTGGATTTCTTGGTAAATCACCCAAAAGTAGGAAAAGTGTATTATCCAGGGTTGGCCTCTCACCCCAATCATGAGGTAGCAAAACGCCAAATGCGGGGTTTTGGAGGCATGATTTCTTTTACCTTGAAAAATGATAGTATAGAAGCTGCATTAAAAGTGTTAAGTGGCACAAAACTTTTTTCTTTGGCAGAAAGTTTGGGCGGTGTTGAGTCTTTAATTACACACCCTACCACGATGACACACGCCTCTATTCCCAAAGAAGAGCGCCTAAAAGCGGGTTTGGTTGATACTTTAATTCGTCTTTCGGTAGGAGTAGAAGATGTCGAGGATTTGTTGGAAGATTTGGAAAATGCCTTGGCACAAGTAGAAGAAGTAGAGACTTCAATTATAACACCTTCTTTGGTTAATTAGATTTATACGAATTTAATAAAGATTGGGCGGGTTTTGAAACCTGCCCAATCTTATTTTTTATTACGCGCTACATGCCTCACAATCAGGATCATCTATCGCACATGCTTTGATTTCGGGTTGAGCTTCTTCTACCCTACTACTTTCATTGCCTTGTTGATAAGCACCCACTTTTTCTTTTTTATCTTCTTTTAAGGCTTCTGTATCTACCGTAAATTTAATGGCATCGGCGGCGGCTTTGGTTCTTAGGTAATAAATGCCTGTTTTCAAGCCTTTTTGCCAAGCATAAAAATGCATCGAACTCAACCTTGCATAGTTTGCATTTTCCATGAAAATGTTCATACTTTGGCTTTGGCAAATGTAAGCACCTCTATCTGCTGCCATGTCAATAATCGTACGCCCCGAAATTTCCCAAACCGTTTTATACAATTCCTTCAAATCCTGTGGAATTTCGTCAATTTGTTGAATCGAACCATTTGCGGCAATCAAGCGATTTTTCATTCTATCATCCCACAATCCTAATTCAATCAAATCACGCAACAAATATTTGTTAATGATGATAAACTCACCCGACAAAGTTCTGCGGCTATAAATATTAGAGGTAAAAGGCTCAAAACATTCGTTATAACCGAGAATTTGAGAGGTAGAAGCCGTTGGCATAGGCGCAACTAAAAGTGAATTGCGCAAACCATGCTTTTGAATATTTGCCTTTAAAGTGTACCAATCCCATCGCAAAGTAGGTTCTACGTTCCACATATCAAATTGCAAAGTCCCTTTGCTTGCTGGAGAGCCTTCAAAAGTAGAATATGCACCCTCTTTTTGGGCAATTTCATTTGAGGCAGTCAATGCGCCAAAGTAAATCGTTTCAAAAATTTCTTTGTTGAGTTGTTTTGCGGCATCACTTTCGAAAGGCATGCGCAACATCACAAACACATCAGCCAAACCTTGCACCCCAATCCCAATCGGGCGATGACGCATATTTGAATTGCGGGCTTCTGGCACAGGATAATAGTTAATGTCAATCACTTTGTTGAGATTTTTGGTAACAACTTTGGTGATTTCTGCTAATTTTTCGTGGTTAAATGTATTACCTTCTACAAACTTTGGTAACGCAAGAGAAGCAAGATTACAATTATGAACTATCACACCATTAGCAATAAAATGATGCGCTTCTGGCAACTGTAAATCATAAACCTCCTCTTCTCCAATGTAGTTAATAGCAATAATCTCAAAATAATCTCTTGGATTAATTTCTGCTATGTAAGTAGCATTCGTAAATAAATTATTAAACTTTGCTTCCTTATCTGGAGAAAGTTTAAAACCTATATGTTTCATGAAGTTAATCATATTTTGCTCTCCATGAATGGATAATGTCCCCTGATAACGATTAGGTCGGGTATTAACTTCTCCAAACCTAATACGTGAATGGACACCAAAAATGCGTAATAACTCTTGAACATCTTCTAGCATTATTTTAGATGACGAAGATAAATTTATACAAGGCTTTTCATGACTTGTAGTAATACCTCCATCAGCAGAAAATAAACCACTTAAGAAAGATGCTATTTGATTAAACTTTGCTGATTTGATTTGCTGATAAACTCTCTTATCATTTGCTTTATTTACTGTAAAGCCAAATTTCTCATTTATCTTGTTAATTAAACCACCCTTATTTGTACCCCAGCTCCATACCCCATTTTTATCTAAATAAACTTGAGGAAACTTCTTTCTCCCCCCTTTCACAACTTCTGAATTATTATTCCAATCTTCAAGTTGAGCAATCACTTTTTCTTTCGCATATAATTCACTACCTCCAAAGCATACACCATAAGTAACTTTCTCATTTTTATCTTTTACTTGCCATCCATCACCTAATAACCAGCCTGCTGTCAAGTATTCCTCGTCGTATTTCTCTATTGGCATAGTAATAGGCATTGTATTAGGAGAAGCTAAATGCTGTCCTACTTCTAATTCAGATAATTTTAACCATTTATATTTACTTCTAATTGCCTTATTTACTCCTCTTGTTCGATGAGTTCTTACTAAAAAGGGGTGGTCTGCAGTTGCTTTAATAGATTTATTACCCATCAACACAATTTCATATACCCCCTTTTTTCCTTGATGAACAAGTTTTGCTTGAATAAACCTTTCATTCTTAGCAAAATTTTCGTCTCCCTCAAACGGAACTAATACTTCTTTTCCATCACATTCAGTTATATCTTTTACACCATCTTTGGTAAGAATCGTAGTGCCTTTTGGAAAACACACCGCCACCTCGTCATCAGAAGTATATTCTAAAATCTCAGTACAAAGATTAGAGCTACGAATTGTGCCTAAATTTTGTTGGTTCGACTTGCGATTTGAACTGTCTTTATACAACATATAAGGTGTTCCCGTTTCAATTTGGGAATCCAGAATCTTAAACCACAGTTCTTGGGCTTTTACTGTTTTGCGCTGCCTACCTTCTTTCTCATATCTTAAATATAGTTCTTCGAATTTATCGCCATAACTATCATCTAGCCCCGGTGCTTCATTCGGACAAAACAAAGACCACTCTCCATTATCTTTTACGCGCTTCATAAACAAATCTGACACCCACAAAGCATAAAATAAATCCCTTGCCCGAAGCTCTTCTTTGCCATGATTTTTCTTTAAATCTAGGAAATCGAAAATATCAGCGTGCCATGTTTCAAGGTAAATGGCGAACGCGCCTTTTCTTTTGCCCCCGCCTTGATCGACGTAGCGAGCTGTATCATTAAAAACCCTTAACATTGGCACAATCCCATTAGAATTGCCATTCGTTCCTTTAATATAACTTCCTGATGCGCGAATGTTATGAATGCTCAAACCGATTCCGCCCGCAGATTGGGAAATTAAAGCACATTGTTTTAGGGTATCATAAATTCCTTCAATGGAATCGCTCTTCATTTTTACAAGAAAACAAGAACTCATCTGAGGTTTAGGCGTTCCTGCATTAAAAAGGGTAGGAGTAGCGTGCGTAAACCACTTTTCCGACATCAGATTATACGTTTCAATGGCAGCATCAATGTCTTTTCCATGAATCCCAACAGCTACGCGCATAATCATGTGTTGCGGACGCTCTGCCACTTTTCCATTCATTTTGAGCAAATAAGAACGTTCTAGCGTTTTAAAGCCAAAATAATCAAAATGAAAATCGCGGTCATAAATGATAGCGGCATCTAAACGATCCGCATTTTCTTTCACTGTTTTGTAAAACTCTTCAGAAAGCAAGGCGGCATTTTCCCCATTTTTAGGGTCAATGTATTTATGCAAATCGCGCATCGTATCCGAAAAAGATTTTTTCGTGCTTTTATGCAAATTAGAAACGGAAATGCGTGCCGCCAATTTTGCATAATCGGGGTGCTTGGTTGCCATAGAAGCGGCAGTTTCAGCAGCAAGATTGTCGAGTTCTGTGGTATGAACGCCATCATACAAACCTTGCACCACTTTCATGGAAACGGTAATGTGTTCCACTAAAGGGGACAGCCCATAACATAATTTGGCGATGCGAGTCGTAATTTTGTCCATTCGGACTTCTTCGCGTTTGCCATTGCGTTTTATTACAAACATAAATAGTGAATAGTTAAAAAGGAAAAGTGAAAAGCTTTGCTAATAGCTTCCTATTTTGTAGGATTAGTAGTTAAATAGCTTCTTAGTTTTTTTCTCACTTTTCCCTACTGTTAAAAGTTAATTAATTTTAAGTATCAAATTGTATATTCTCGTAAATTTCTGTCACATTTAATAGAAGATAGTCGAGTTGAGAAAGGGAAATACATTGTGTTAAGCTGGAAAAAATAGTTACTACCCAATTTTCCCCTACCCTTTCAAAACATCGAACTCGGCAAGCACTTTGGTCTATCACCAAATAATATATTAAATTGGGCATAGCTAAATAATGCTCCAACTTTATACTCAAATCCATAAAAAAAGAACTATCTGAAAGAACTTCCACCACCAAAACAGGGTTTTTGACGGTTGTTTTTTCTTGTTTATCTTTCTCATCGCAAATCAACATCACATCAGGATAATAATAAGTGGTATTGGGATTCACTTCTAACAAAACATTTTCCGTAAAAACCTCACAATCACTTCCTTTCTTTTTCAGCTCATTTCTCAATGAAAAATTCAAGTTTGAAATAATGCGGTTATGACGCAAACTAGTACCCGCCATAGACCAAATTTCCCCCTTATGGTACTCATAACGTACATCACTTGCCTCATTCATTTCCCAATATTGTGCGAGCGGATAAGCTGAAAGGGGTAGTTTTAATTCTCCCATATTTTTTGTCTGTTGATTGTTTTTAATCTTTTACCTCTTCTATGCTCATTTCCATCAAAGGAGTGGTGTTACTTTCACAACTTGTTACGATTCTGCCTAACTCGTCATAGGTATAATTACTTTCAAAACTAGGCGTAGCAGGCTCTTTATCAGAAAATTGTTTCATAAAAGAAGTGCTATTTGTTAATTTTCCCGCAGCAGAATAAGTATAGAAAGTTTGTTCTGTCCATTCTCCTTTAGAAATATCGCCATTGGGCGGCACATTGGAATAGGTTTTCGCACTTTTATGCCTTCCTTTTTCATCAAATTGATACAAAGTAACCCAAAGTGTGTCATTATTTACATCGCTTGTATGTTGCTCCCTATAACAAAGTGTATCTTTTTCGTGATAAAAACAATCATATTTTTGATATACAACTGCTTGGCTATCAGTTACAATCATCTTTACCACGCGTTCCTTGTCGTCATAATAAAATTTATTTATCGCAAGTGGTGAATCGCCCCATTTTCGGTATTCGATTTTTACTTTTTGCTTGTTTTCAGTTTGATAACTATATTTGATTTCAGAAACAAAGGAATCAGGAACATAGCCAAAATGAGCCTTCCCCGTTTGCGGATTATCAATGATTATATCATACCTTTTATATTGATAATCAGCTTCTTTCAACAATTTCCCTTCTTTGTCATACTCATACTTTCCCTCTCCAATCAACTCATCATCAGGTGAAAAAGCCTGATAATGATGCCCTAATATCTTGCCATTTAACAAGACAGAAAAATAAGTAGTATAAGTCTCTAACTTTCCCATCAAATTGTATTCATATCGCGTATAACGCAATGCATCATGATATTCATAATAGGTCGAATCCCCACAGTGCGCTTGAACGTAGTGCGTGTAAAGACATAGACAGAAGATGAAATATCTCTTTTTTAGGGGAAAATAGTTGAGTAGATTTAGCATGAGAAAAAATAGGTTATATAGAACTTTATTGTTTTCGGCACGAGCGAGGACGCTCAATGCCGAAAATAATTAAGTTAATGTATTCTCACATACACCGTAAATTAAAACTTTCGCATTTTCGGTGTACGCAGGACACTTCTACATTGTATCATAATTCATTGATTCTTATTTAAAAATCCGCATCCATTGAGAACACTTGCTCGGATTTGGTCGCGGTTACGCCTGCTTTTTGGTATTCGGCTACGCGATTTTCGAAGAAGTTGGTTTTGTTTTGGAGGGAGATTAAGTCCATAAAATCGAAGGGGTTGGTTGCGAAATAGACTTTGTTGTAGCCTAAGGCAAGAAGAAGTCTATCTGCCACAAATTCAATGTATTGCGACATCAAATCGGCGTTCATTCCGATAAGAGAAACAGGTAAAGAATCGCAAACAAATTCTTTTTCAATGGCTACGGCATCGCAAATGATGGTGCGAATCATTTCTTCAGAAAGTTTGTTTGTCAGTTGTGAATAAAGCAAACAAGCAAAATCGCAATGCAAACCTTCATCACGGCTAATTAATTCGTTAGAAAAACAAAGCCCTGGCATCAAGCCTCTTTTTTTCAACCAAAAAATAGAGCAAAAACTTCCCGAAAAGAAAATCCCTTCTACGGCAGCAAATGCTACCAATCTTTCCGCAAAAGAGCTTTTGTCATTAATCCAACTCAAAGCCCATTGCGCTTTTTTGGTTACAGCAGGAATTGTATCAATGGCATGAAAAAGGTGGTCTTTTTCTACGGCATCTTTAATATAGGTGTCAATCAGTAAACTGTAAGTTTCGGAATGGATATTTTCCATCGCAATTTGGAAACCATAAAAACATTTTGCTTCGGGAGCTTGTACTTCTGCAAGAAATTTTTCAGCCAAGTTTTCATTCACAATGCCGTCACTTGCGGCAAAAAAGGCAAGTACGTGCTTAATAAAATGTTGCTCGTTTGCCGTTAATTTTTCCCAATCCACCAAATCGCCACCAAGGTCAATTTCCTCTGCTGTCCAAAAACTAGCTACTGCTTTTTTGTACATTTGCCAAATGTCGTTATGTTTGATAGGAAACAAGACGAAGCGGTTTGGATTGTTTTCTAATAATGGTTCCATAAAATAATGAAGAATGAATAATAGAGAATGGAAAAGGATAAGGTAAAAGCCTAACTATGTGTGAGTTATTTCGCCTTATCTATGAAAAGATGAATTTATGAATAATAGAAAGTGTGGAAGTTTTTAATGCTAAAAATAATTGTATTCTTCGCTATCTTTCTTAGAAATTCATGCTCAAATATCATACTTATTGCTTAGAAAAGGAAATAAATGTGAATAAATTTATCAACAGTTGAAATAGCTATGTGGATAAATAAACTTGGAAATGTCAAAACTTTGTTTTAGTCCTCACAAGTTTTTAGAAAATCAGCGATAACTAAAACAAAAACCGCCTTCCTCTTTGCAGAGAAAAGCGGTCAAGATTTATCAAAATCGGCAAATTGAGATAAATAATCTAGTTATCTTTTTTGACGTGATATACGATGTTTACCGTATGAACGCCTGTTCCGTCTGTATAAGTGGTGTTTGCACTTCCGTCTAGGAAGTCACCTGTTGCAGCAGGATAAGCAGTAATCGTTGTTGGGAAAGCAGGCAAAGTTTGCGTAGTTCCTCCTGATAGAAAGAAGTATGCGTAGTTTACTGTTCCATTTGCTGTATTTGCCATAGGCGTAGTCATTCCCATGCTGATAAACTCATTCCCACCTGACACTTGGTTGTTTGCCCAAATAGACATACTATATAAAGCAGGGTTTGCACTATCAGGATTCGTAGTACAGTCTATACTTCCCAAAAATACCGTAGGCGTACCGCTATCAATCGTAACTTGCACAAATTCCGCTACAGGTCCTCCACAAATCGTAATTGTACCCACATTTTGCGTACCTGCCGAAACTGTAGCAGAGACAGGCGTTGCGCTCATGGTAAGGGTCGCAAAGTCTGTTGCAGAAATCGAAGCACTTAGCCCATTTTGGCAAAAAGGAATCGTAAGTGAAAATGTACCATTATTAATAGTAGTCATATAATAGGTATTATTCCCTGTAGCAGTTGATATTTGCACATGTACCACCCCATTCGTAATCGGTTGACTTGTACAATCTACTACATTTCCTGTGTAAGTGACAGAACTATTCAACAAACCATTAATGACAACATTTCCTAAGTTTGAATTTGTGGCAAAAGGACCGATTTGTTGGGTAAAGATAATGACATTACAATTATCATAAACATTCATGGTCAAAATTTCATTGGAAGGAATCAAACCACCCACATACCCTACATTGTTTGTGAAACCACTTCTTTGTCCATAATTTTGAGAAATCAATACCACGTGCAAGTTAGGTAGCGGATTATTATTGTTATCTACTAAGACCATATCCAAGGTAATCGCAGCTTGTGGCGTATCGCAGTTCCAAAAAGAAAAGTGTTTTACTTTGCCTACCCATTTGCCATTTTCCAATTTTGCCATGCCTTCTTGTTTCCAAAAACCCGCAGTTTCGTCAAAATACCAAAGCGGCATATCGCCATTTGAAGTGGTCATGCCTCCAATTTGAGGTAAAGAAAGTGTTGCTTCGCTACCACTTGCTACTTGCAATACTTCGCCATTTGCACCCAACAATTCTACAGCCACCATACCAAAGGTTTTCATCAACTGCATTCTGCTATCGCTGTCATAACCTAACAAATCGCCCGGCATAATTTCCGATAATTCTTTGTCTTGTGGATTCAAATATTGGGCTGCAACTGAAACTTGCCCTGTATAAAGCCCACCATTTGGATACATTACGCCATTTGCAGGTAAAGAAATGCTCACCCCATCAAACGTTACCGTTCCACCAGAAACTGAGTTAAAACTGCCTCTTACTGTTTTTGGCAACATTTGGATTCTTACGTAATGAACTGCACCACTTTTGCAACGGAAAGTACGAGAAGCATGAAAATAGCCCGCTTTTTCCACTTTTACATAACCATAGGGGCTGCCCACTTTTTGGTTTTGAAAGGTAAAATTTCCATTCAAATCCGTTTTTACAGTTGTACCATCAGTCAAACGCACTTCTGCATCTTTCATGGGTTTCCCCATTTCATCAAACACTTGCCCTACAATTGAGGCTTTCACCAAAGCTGATGAGGGAATAATGTTTGTGCCTAAAACGTCCTCTCTTTGGCAACTTGTAAACATACTTGCACAAAGTGCCAAGCATAGCAAGAATACATAACTTGTGATTTTTTTCATCTTTTTAAAGGATAAACGTATGAATAATAAATAGAAATAAGCAAATTAATATTTTGTGGGTAAAGTTAGGGAAATTATCATTTCACGTAGAAAAATTCCGCATGAATGGTGAATATTTTCGCATGAATAAATTGAAGTTTTCCCTTAACCGTTTATTATTAGAATAGTCAAAGGTAAAAAGGTTTGCTTTTTTTTGCAAGTTCTTTTTTTATAATTATTACTTACCTACAACTATTTTCATCACTTAAATTATTTATAATCAATCATATAATCATTTAAAAAATTACGTATTCAAAATGAAAAACAATTTTAATTCTCGTGCAGTTCGTTGTAAAAAAAGAAACGGGCAGGTATCTTAATAAGATACCTGCCTGCTTTTGTTCCATTTATATAACGTTCCTGATAAACTTAGATAAATAAAGTAAGGAGATAATACAAACCGCCCGCAAGTATAATCGTAACAGGAAGCGTAAGAATCCAAGCAATACCGATATTTTTGATGGTATTAGGTTCTAGGCTATTAACGCCTTTATTAGCAGTCATACTACCTGCAACCCCTGAAGAAAGTACGTGTGTAGTACTTACAGGCAAGCCTAATTGTGTACTCAAACCAATGGTTGTAGCCGCCATTAATTCAGCAGTTGCACCTTCGGCATAAGTCATGTGTCGTTTTCCGATTTTCTCGCCAATTGTTACCACAATTCGCTTCCAGCCAATTGTTGTCCCAATTCCCAAAGCAATCGAAATCATTAACACTACCCAAAAAGGCGCAAATTCTGTATAATCTTTTAATACCTTGATTTCTGATTTTGTAGCCTTAACAAGGTCCTTCCCTTTCAAACTTCCGTCTTTTATTGCTTCTTCGGTACGTTTAATAAACTTTTGAATCTTTTTGCGTGCATCCATTTTGGTTTGACCACTAGGTTGCGTTTCCAAATCGTTCAATTTTTTATTTAACTCTTCTGCTTCTTTCAACAAAGCAGCATCACCCCCTTTTGTAAATTGCGTTTCAAGGTTAGTGATTGCAGCACGACTTTTTGCCATGTCAAATTCAGGTGCAAGCCCAAATTGCATCGGCAAGAAAATCATTAAGATAATCATCGTTAAACCTACGCCTTTTTGTCCATCATTTGAACCATGAAAGAAGCTAACCAAAGTACAAGTCGTAATCAATACGGCACGAATCCAAATCGGAGGTTTTTGCCCTTGTTTGGGTTCTTCAAAAATTTCGCTTTTGCGTTTAAACAATTGGCGTAAAATAAACATCAATACCACTGCACCTGCAAAACCAAAGGCGGGAGAAATAAGCAAAGACATCATAATTTTGGTAGCCTCTTCCCATTTAATGCCATCGCCTGCATGAAGCACAGAAAATACATAACCCGCCCCAAGCAAAGAACCAATCAAGGTATGTGAACTTGAACAAGGAATCCCCATGTACCAAGTGCCTATGTTCCAAATAATTGCGGCAAATAAGACCGATAAAACGAGCGCAATACTCTCTCCTTGCCCCACAGAAATAATATCAGAAACGGGTAAAATTTTGACAATTTTCATGGCAACGGCAATTCCACCAGGCCCTGCAATTACCCCTAAAAAGTTCCATAAACCTGACCACAATACCGCGTGTAAAGGTTTTAGTGTTCCTGTATAAATCACGGTAGCTACCGCGTTTGCAGTATCGTGAAAACCGTTCACAAATTCAAATACAAATACCGCAACAAGGCATAGAATGAGTAGAATGAGTGTTGCAGTTCCTAAGGTTGCTAACATAAAAAGATTCGTTTAAAAGTAAAAAACCACTGTTTTGCGCAAGCAAAGGTAATAGGTTTAATGTTACGTAAATGTTAAATTTTCTATGATTAGAAATTAAATTGCGCTTGTAAACGAAGAAGGCGACCTTTTTGGTCATTGTTTTTCTTCGCAAAATCGTTGGTTGTACGCTGAGAAATCACATAAGCCGCAACCAATTCAAAATATTTAAAAGGCTGATACTCAATACCCATTTCGGCTTCTCTTACTACATGATGACGCGCATCTAACTCTGCTTTTTTACCTCCATCATAGTATTGAAGGCGAGTGTAAGGCAATATCGTTTGCTTTTTGATATCCCATTTGTAACAAAAAGTAACAAAACCTCCCGTCAAACTGCGTGTTTCGATAGAATCTGTTGCTGCATTAAATTGCGGACTTTTTCCAATATTATATTCTGCCAAAATACCAAAAGGTTTAGGATACAGGCAAAGTGAAGCTGCGACACGTTGGTCTTGATAAGTAAAGTCTTTGGCTACTTTCACATTTTTGGTAAGTTGGTCTGAACCCAAAGTGTATTTTCCTGTATAAGCTTGAACTCCCGGCTCAATGATTTGCTTACCAATTTCGAAAGGATAGGAAACACGCGCAACCAAATGTGGACTATTATTCGCCTCTGGACGGTTTGCAATCTGACCATTATATACCCCAAAACCTACTACGCCGTAATCGCCTGAACCTTTTAAACCATCTGCAATTAATCGCTTATACAATTCGCGTTTTGCGGCAGGCGCATAATAAAACATTACGCCTAAATCGCGCTCATTGGGAACGGAACTGTTGGTTGCGTCTGCACGGTCAAGCGGAAGGCGGTTTTGACTCGATTGCATATTTTCAAAACCATAAGGAACTTTGCTTTGTCCAAAACGGAAACGAAATTCCTTTTTCTTATCAATAGAAACATCAAAATAAGCATCTCTAATTTGGGCAAAATGCAAGCCTGTAGAAGAAGCTGAACTTGCGAAATCGGGCTGAATGTAAAAATAAAGGTGTTCCCCAATATCTCCGCTAAAAATCAAACGAATCCTGCGAAAAAAGAAACCGCCATTCTCACCCCAAGACTTATCACATTGGTCACACTTTAAATCGGGATTTGTTTCCAATAAACGGTTATATCTTAACTGCGCATATCCACGCAAACTAATTTTTTCATACCAAGCGGCTTTTTTCTCCTCTTGTTTTACTTCTTCTTTTGCAGGTGCAGTTTGCGCCCATACATTTACTAGCAACAACCAAGAAATGAAACCTAATGTAACGATCTTTTGCATAAAAGAATTTAATATTAATAAATTGTTAATTCGGCTGCAAAAGTGCGCTCTCAATATTAAGTTAATGTTAATTATTTATTAAGTAAATGATAAAACTTTTTGGCTCAATTATGATTTCAAATTGCTACTAAAAGTGCAACTTCTGTATTTTTGCCGTTATGGGTAGGGTGTAAACCCTGCTAACAACGGCATCTCTAAATAGTACAAGAAAACGCTAAATCAATATACGGTTTTTTAGTTGTACTTGAAAATCAGCTATTTGTCTTAGCTCGGGCAAAAACTTTGAAATCATTATAAGTTCCCATTGTTTCCTTCGAAACATAAAAAATAGGTTAACACAAACACTGCGTTAACCTAATCATTCACTAGTACATTTAATAAAGCATCAAAACATATCGTATTCTATTATTTTAATTTGTTAATAAAGTAAAATTCGGATTTATTCTTACCTGCAATATAAGCAGTTGGAAATATTCGTTTCATCCGATTATCTATGTCGCTGATAGTTACATTTCCGTCTTTGTTTTCGTCTAATCCGAGATTCTGTTTATACATGATAGAAGGATTTTCATACATCGTAAAACAAAAATCATGTTTATATTCCAAAGCCTTAGGGTACAAAATTGCTAAATATAAGTCTGTCAGAGAATTATATTTTCCATATTTTTCTTTTACCTGTAATAAATACTGATACACATAATCCAATTGTTCAATAGCCGTCATTTTGCCTATTTTAGCAGTCGTAATATTCATTTCATTTGCAGTTTTTGGCATAAACTGAATTAAACCCACAGCACCTGAACCTTTGTAATTTACAGCATTTGGATTAAAGCGAGATTCGGAATATATAACTGCCATTAACCATTCAGGTTGAATTTCCAACTTTTTGGATATTTCTACAATTTTCTTCTCAAATAGCTCATTTTCAGTTATATACACAGCCGCTTTTTCCATCAAATACAATTTCGTATTTTCATTTTTCTTAAATAGTAAGGGATTGAATATTCCATGCGAAACTAAGTTAGTGGTTAAAACGAAAAATAAAACAATGGAAGTAGTCTTTAATTC
This sequence comes from Bacteroidia bacterium, assembly GCA_046160275.1. GTDB lineage: Bacteria > Bacteroidota > Bacteroidia > J057 > J057 > JBJXHA01. Next base: position 15,956 of record JBJXHA010000063.1, read on the forward strand.
GTTTTTGAAATTACTTACTTCGACAAATTGAATAAGTCGGAAGTCACGCCATTTTGAAAGTGAATCAATGCGAATGTTCATAATTCCCTTTTTTAAATAGTTTAACAATTAGAGATATTAATATTTAGCATTATTCAACAGGTCTGATGTTTTCAAAAACTAAATATATTAGCAAATATACAACAATTTTGGCAAAAATTATAACGAATTTCGAAATATCTCAAAATAAAATTCACAAAACGCCTTTCAGCTTTTGAGTTTTCATGGAAAATACAAATCTTGAAAGAAACTTTTTAAGTTTTATAAGTTTCTTCTGGCGATTAAGACCTTAAACATTCTGCATAAACAAAAACAAGACAATAAATTAATAATCAATTATTTATATAAATATAAAATTCAAAAACTCACACAAAGCCCGCGTTAAAAACTTAGTTATGCGGAATCTTTTGAATTAAAAAATAAAAGATTGGTAATTAGCAGGTTAAAATTTGGGCATAAGATTGCCATTTGAAAACTAACTGGGTTTTAAAAGTTTTTACTAAAAATAAACGAATTTAGTGCACTTATTTCTAAGGAATAATATGATTTTGAGTAAAAAAACACATATTTGTTTTAGGTATTTCGTTCTTATCCATAGTGCAGGGTTTAAACCCTGCACTTTGGATAAGAACGAAATACACCACTTTTATTACAAAATAGTATAAGTAAAAAATAAAGTACCAAACTTGTATTTTTTTCCACTAAGTAACACAAAGCTAAAGGTTAAGGGCTTTTTCTTAGTGTAACTTTGTGCTTGAACTTCTGCTACTTTGTGGTTTTTCTCCTAAAGAGATGCTCACTAAGACTCACTGCTAAATCTGTTTAAGAAAAATTATAACAAAATCCACCAAAACCTCTCAATTGATACAAACTAAAATTTTTGAAAGGGGTAAAAACAGATTGCTCTAATTCACCACCCAAAATAATCCCGAAAGCGCGGGTAAAATTATATTGGTAAGAAGTGCCTAAAAATCCGCTATAATACAAAATTGGGCTGGGCAAAATCGGTGTAGTAACAAGTGGTTGTTGCGGATTTGTGGAAGTATACGTAATTTTTTTCACTAAAGTAATCCCCACTCTTGTCCCTAGATAAGTATCAAAACGATGAAAGAAAGTGCTGTTTTTCAGCCAGTTATAAGAAATTGCAAACGAAGCACCGATATTTCTATTTTCCGTCTGAATAAAAACACCTTGCCCTGTTTGAGAAAAAGTAGAACTTGAGCCTTGCGTTTCCAAATAACCCACTCCCATACGCAAAAATACGCTGTTCAACTTATCGGTAGCAATGGTATATTGAATTTCGCCAAAAGGAGCCTTATATTTGGGGCTGCGAAAATTATTTCCCGTGATTCCATAGCCGCCAACCACGCTCCAACGATAACGCTGCGCAAAACTTTCTCCCACACAAAACATTAATAATAAGGCAATTACGATATTTTTTTTCATATATGAATGATTTTACCGACAAAAATACAGCTCTTTTTTATAAGAATCAAATAGATGTTTGCTACCTTTGTTTTTTATTTTTTAGACCTAGCAAGGTTAAGGAAAAACCTTGCTAGGTCTAAAAACGGTAATCATTTTCACTTTTCACTTCAAAAATGCTTTCTATTCAAGATTTACACCTTTCCTTTGCAGACCATGCAGGAGAATTGCAGCCGATTTTAAAGGGAATTTCGCTGGAAGTTCCGAAAGGAAAAACGTTGGGCATCGTAGGCGAATCGGGTAGCGGAAAATCTGTTACAGCCTTGACAATCATGCAGTTATTAGCAAAAAATGCGAGTATTACACAAGGAAAAATTGAATATGAAGGTACAAACCTTTTGACCCTTTCCCCCGAAAATATGCGCAAAATGCGAGGCAAAAAAATCGCTATGATTTTTCAAGAGCCGATGACTTCGCTTAATCCTGTTTTTACCTGCGGCTACCAAGTGGTGGAAGCCCTGCAACTGCATTTGGGCATGAACACAAAAGCGGCAAAACAACGCACGCTTGAACTGTTTCAACAAGTGGAACTGCCTGATATTGAGCGTATTTTCAATGCATATCCACATGAAATTTCGGGCGGGCAAAAGCAGCGTGTGATGATTGCAATGGCGATAAGTTGCAATCCAGATTTGCTCATCGCCGACGAACCGACTACCGCGCTTGATGTTACCGTTCAAAAAGAGGTGATTGAATTGTTGCAAAAACTCCAAACGCAGCAAGGCATGAGCATGATTTTTATTACCCATGATTTGGGCTTGATTGCGAAAATTTCGGAGGAAGTTGTGGTAATGTATAAAGGAGAAATTGTAGAACAAGGAAAAACGAAAGCGATTTTTGAAAATCCGCAACATCCTTATACGCAAGGACTTTTGGCTTGCCGCCCAACGATGAAACACCGCCTAAAAATTTTACCAACCGTAGAGGATTTCCTGCAAAAACGCGAAATAGACCATTCGGTTATTAGCAGAGCGGACTTTGCCGCGCGTCAACAAACGCTGCAACAACGCAAAGTCATTCTGAAAGTAGAGCATTTAAAAACCTATTTTCCCATTCGAACAGGCTTTTTTCGCAGCATTTCTGCCTATAAAAAAGCAGTTGACGACATCAGTTTTGAGGTGTATGAAGGGGAAACTTTGGGCTTGGTAGGTGAATCAGGTTGTGGAAAAACAACCTTGGGAAGAAGTATTTTGCGTTTGGTTGAGCCAAGTTCGGGGAAGGTTTTTTATTATCAGCAAGAGATTAATCAACTGAATAGCAGCGAATTAAGGAAATTAAGAAAAGAAATGCAAATCATTTTTCAAGATCCTTATAGCTCGCTCAATCCTAAAATGAAAATTGGGGAGGCAATTGTGGAAGTGATGAAAGTCCACAGTTTGCATGGAACTGACGAAAAACGCAAGGCGAAAGCCTACGAATGGCTGGCAAAAGTGGGTTTGCCCAAAACCACAGAAAAAGACTATTTTCATCACTATCCGCATGAATTTTCGGGTGGGCAAAGGCAACGAATTTGTATTGCGCGCGCCTTAGCCGTTGAGCCAAAATTTTTGATTTGCGATGAGTCGGTTTCCGCCTTAGATGTTTCCGTTCAAGCCCAAATTTTGAATTTGTTGAAACAATTACAAGCAGAATTGCAACTAACTTACATTTTTATCTCGCATGATTTGAGCGTGGTAAAATTTATGAGCGACCGCGTATTGGTGATGAAAACAGGCAAAGCAATTGAATTGAACGATGCCGAAACTTTATACGAACAGCCACAGCAGGAATATACGCAGTTGTTGTTAGGGGCAGTGTTGTAAGGGAAAACTTTCTTATTTTTTAGCGCGGGAATAAATTCCCACGCTAAAAAATAAGAAAGTTTACGAAAGGTTTATGGCAATTTATCGCACTAACACCATAATTTCGACTAAAACGAAAAGACATCTCCCCAAAAATCAATAGATTTTTGGGGAGATGTCTTTTCTTATACAGCAAAACAAAATTCCCTTATATAAATATTTTTTTCCTTTTCAAATTTCTCTCTATATTGCGCGGCAGTTCACAATTTATTAACTAAACCTCATAAAAGGTAATAATTTACACATTGATGGGGTGAATTTGCTTGCTATTTTCCATTTTTTCATTCTCTAAATTCCATACCTGATGAATAAGCCACGTCTTAGCTCCTCGCAAATTATTAACATGAGTCTCGGTTTTTTGGGGATTCAGTTTGGTTTTGGTTTGCAAAACGCCAATGTCAGCCGTATTTTTCAAACCTTAGGCGCGAACATTGATGACATTCCGATTTTGTGGATTGCTGCGCCCTTAACAGGTCTGCTTGTGCAGCCGATTATTGGATATATGAGCGATAAAACGTGGGGGAAATGGGGCAGGCGCAGACCTTATTTTATGGTTGGGGCGATTTTGGCTTCGCTTGCTTTGTTAGTGATGCCACATTCTTCTTTTTTGTGGATGGCGGCAATTATGTTGTGGGTCTTAGATGCCTCAATTAACATTACGATGGAGCCGTTTCGCGCCTTTGTAGGCGATATGCTTCCTGATGAACAGCGTACAGATGGCTTTGCGATGCAAAGTTTTTTCATTGGTGTTGGCTCGGTCTTGTCCTCTGCCCTACCCTGGGTACTTACGCAAATGGGCGTTTCTAACGAAGCAGCAGCAGGCGAAATTCCCGCTTCCGTGATAATTTCCTTTTATTTAGGTGCAGTTGTCTTTTTTGGAACAGTTGCCTATACCGTATTCACCACGAAAGAATATTCTCCTGAAGAATTAGCAAGTTTTGAAAAAGGGAAAAACGAACTTTATTCAGTAAAAAATACTGATAATGAAGCTATTACACCTTCTTCTATTTTCACCAAACAAGGACTAATTTGGGCAATTATTGGCGTGGCTTCGTCTTTGGCTTTGTGGTCATACAACCAATCGTTAGCAAAACCTTTGGAAAAAGAGTTGTATGTTATCACTTTTGGCGTGGCAGCTTATGGTTTTATTCAGTTATTGGTAGGATATTTTGTAAAAAATGGGCAAAGAAATGGCTTGGTTGAAACGATTGATGACTTGTATAAAATGCCGACTACCATGCGAAAATTGGCGGTTGTGCAGTTTTTTACTTGGTTTGCATTGTTTGCCATGTGGATTTATACGACTGCTGCCGTTACGAAACATCTTTATCATGCCACAGATGCCAATTCTCCTGCTTACAACGAAGGTGCGAATTGGGTAGGGATTTTGTTTAGCGTTTACAATGGCGTGGCGGCTTTGGCGGCATTTGCTTTACCGATTTTGGCAAAAAGAACTTCTCGCGCGATGACGCATTTAATTAGTTTGGTTGCGGGTGGCTTAGGTTTGATTTCTATTTTCTTTTTCAACTCTCCTAATCTGCTCATTCTTAGCATGGTAGGCGTAGGAATTGCTTGGGCAAGTATTGTTTCGATGCCTTATGCCATTTTGACGAAAGTACTTCCTTCTGAAAAAATGGGGGTTTATATGGGGATTTTCAACTTTTTTATTGTAATTCCGCAAATGTTGGCAGCTACTTTGTTAGGTTTCTGTACAAACAAACTTTTCGGTGGCGACCCGATTTATACCCTTGTTTTGGGGGGCGTTTCGATGATTGTCGCAGGTTTGCTTTGTTTGATAATACAAGAAGATAACACTCAATCGTAACATCTAACTTTATGAAATATTTCATTTTCTCTCTTTTCATCGCTTTCTTTTCCTGTCAAAATATGGATGCACAATCAAAAACGAATGAAGAAATCGCTACTTTTGCGCAAAATTATACCAAAGAACATTATCCTAATCAGGTTTTCGACAAATGGGTGTTCGTTTCTTTGGTAGAGCAAAAAATGTTTGTGATAGAAAATTCGGTGGTAACACATAGTTATATTATTTCTGGCGCAAAAACGGGGGCTGGCTGCAAAGGCGGTAGCAATCAAACACCTACGGGTTTACATCATATTGCGGCAAAATATGGCGATGACGTGCCTTGGGGCGGAATTTTGAAGGCGAGAAAATACAACGGAGAAGTTGCACAAATTTATACCGATGAAACCGATGTCAAAACGGATTATGTTACTACACGCATTTTATGGCTGAAAGGCAATGAAAAAGGAATTAATTTAGGCGGTGACGTGGATTCTTATAATCGCTACATTTACATTCATGGCACACCTGAAGAAGGTTTATTAGGAAAACCAGCCTCTCATGGTTGTATTCGCATGAAAAATGCAGAAGTGATTGATTTTTATTCCCTTATCGCAGAAGGAACAAAGGTGCTGATTTTGGATAAGTGATTTTTTAGTCTGTGCTTGTATGTTAGATTATCAAAAAATACCTTCCGAATGCTTCGTGCATATCGAAAGGTATTTTTATTTAAGTATTCGATAATAATCAGTTTATGTTATTCCTTCACATAAAACATTGATAATAAATAAGTTAACATCATTTTTCATTATCAATTATTAATTATCCATTACTTAAGTTTAATCTATCGTCCATTCTGTTCCTTCTGCTCCATCTTTGAGTTGAATGTTTAGCTTTTTCAACTCGGCACGAATTAGGTCAGAAACAGCGAAGTTTTTATTTTGGCGAGCGTCAGCGCGAATCGAAATAATTGTTTGCATCAAACCTTCTACAATTTCATTGGAAACATTGCTTTGTTTATCCCATTTTAAGCCCAAAACTTCTTCAAAAATTGCAAGAAAATCGATTTTGAATTGGGTAAAAGTCGCAGCGTTTACAGCTAGTGCACCCGCTTTGTCTGTATGTAACTGATTAAGAATGCCTGTTACTTCAAAAATACGCGCAATAACCTTTGCTGTGCTAAAATCATCATTCAAAGCAGTTTCTGCATCGGCTTTAAAAGTACTAAGATTTGCTTCAAAGGCTTCATTTACAGCTACTTTTCTACCCTCAACAGGCAAATTTATCATGCGGTCAATCGCATCGCCTATCCGCGCAAGGGCTTTTTCTGCTGCCAACAAAGCATCATTTGAAAAATCCAAAGTACTGCGATAATGCGCTTGCAACATAAAAAAGCGAATGGTCATAGGGGAATAAGCCTGCGCCAATAAGGGGTGATTTCCTGTATAAAAATCGCGCAAATTGATGCCATTTCCCAAAGATTTCGCCATTTTTTGCCCTTCTAAGGTAATCATGTTGTTATGAATCCAATAATTGGCTTCACCATAATGCTCAAAGCCAGGCGCATGATTACAAGCATTTGATTGGGCAATTTCGGCTTCATGATGTGGGAAAATCAAATCTAAGCCACCTCCATGAATGTCATATTTTTTACCTAAATATTTGGTACTCATGGCAGAACATTCGATATGCCAACCAGGAAAACCCACACTCCAAGGAGAGTTCCATTTCATTAGATGTTCTGGAGCCGCCTTTTTCCACAAAGCAAAATCTGCCGCGTGTCTTTTTTCATCGCCTCCCTCCAAATTTTCCCGCGAACCAGCAAGGCTTTCTTCTAATTTTCTACCCGAAAGTTCGCCATATTCAAACACTTCTGCATATTTCAATGTATCGAAATAAACGGAGCCATTCACAACGTAAGCAAAGCCATTCGCCAAAATCTTCTCAATCATTTCAATTTGCTCAGGAATATGCCCCGTTGCACGCGGTTCGATGTGTGGGCGCAACACATTTAAGGCTGCAATGTCATCATAATAGCGGTCTGTGTACATTTGCGCCACTTCCATCGGCTCTAATTTATCTGCTTTTGCTTTTTTCTGCAATTTGTCTTCGCCCTCATCGCTATCCCCTGTCAAATGCCCAACATCGGTAATGTTACGCACATAGCGCACGTTATAGCCCAAATATTTTAGGTAGCGATACACAATATCGAAGGTAATTGCAGGACGTGCGTGCCCTAAATGTGCATCACCGTAAACTGTAGGACCGCACAAATACATCCCCACAAATGGAGGGTTAATCGCCTTAAATTCTTCCTTTTGGCGTGTTAAGGTATTATAAATTGATAACATTATTTAGTACAAGTGAAAAATAATACATTTAGTAATCTTTACAACAGAAACTATTTTATTTTAGATTTTAGCAATTAACCTCATCTATTCGTTATATGCAATTATCATTTTCCATAGATAAAAGCACAATATTTTACAAACTCCTAAAATATCTAACATTTAATCTTTTGCAAAACCTGGAAATTTATTACATCATAGTCAAATATTAGTGACATTTGCACACATTGACAGTGCACAAATTGCAGTATGTTATATTTTCAAAAATATGGGTGCGAAAAGAAACAACTAGCCCCTAAGGGCAGCAGAAAAAAGGAAAGGAGAAGTAGAGAAGTAAATACATAAAATGTTAAGCGGCTATTTCAAATTCTGCACAAAGATAACATTTTTTCTTATAACTACATAAGTATTCTTGATAATTTTGAAATATTCTTGATTTATTTTCACTAAAAAATGATGTTAAGCTCCTTTGTTAAACGATAGAAAGAGGAGATAAACTTACATCACTACTCCTTTTTATTTTCCTTATTTGTACCTTTGTGAGGCTATAATGTTAATTATCAGCGCGCTATACCCAACCTATGGTGCGCTATCCACTTCAATCATTTTTTATACTAAAAACGGGATAATATATCCATAGTACTTTTACCTTTTCTTGTTTTTGGCTCGAGTGATACCGAGTTTAATCAAAAGTGAAAGGATATTTATCCCCGAAAAGTAGCATAACCATTCATCTTTGTTATTATTTAAACACTCAAATTGCTATCATCATGATTCAGAAACTTAAGCAATGGAAAGAAATGATCCTGTCTATTGGTATAGAAGAAGGTTACTCTGATTTTCAAATAGAAGAAATTAGAAACTCGAACCAAGGAGCTGCAGTATCTTTTTTGTTTAGTCTTATAGCTACCCTTACTTCTTTAATTTGGTTAAGTTCCCCCTTTGTTATAATCCCTATCGTTTGTAGTTTTTTCTACATTTTCGGTATAATAGCCAATTACTACAAAATGCACAAACTAGGGGGTATGCTTCCTACCTATATTTCGATTTTACTCTTCTTTTGGTTAGCGGAGGCGTATGGGAAAAGTAGTGGTGCTTACCTCTTATTTATTATTGCCGAAATTATGGCAATTTATAGTTTGAAATACCTCAGCCCTAAGGCAATGATTGTTCAATTGAGCCTGCCTGTTTTTCTCGCTATCATTTGCTACCTTACAGATTTTTCCCTTTTCCGTTTGCCAGAAATCACGGATGCAGTTAGACTATACCTTGAACCTATCATGTATTTTAGTGTGTTGTTGAGTTGTGCCACAATTGTATGGAGTTATAGCCAAAATACGCAAAAACATTTTAAAGAAATGGAAGAGGCAAAAGAGGCTTTACAAAAAAAATATGAAGAATTGGAAGCGGCAAATGAAGAATTAATAAAAACGAATGAAGAATTAGACAGGTTTGTGTATAGCGTTTCGCATGATTTGCGTGCGCCGATTTCCTCCGCAATGGGTTTAATTACCTTGTGTCAAATAGATAAACCCAACATTGACAAATACTTGGGGTTGCAAGAGCAAAGTATGAATAAGTTAGATAGTTTTATCAAAGACATTTTAAATTATTCTCGAAATTCTCGTTTAGAGGTTACCGCTGTCGTTTTGGACTTACCTAAGATGATACAAGAAAATTTTGAAGACCTAGCCTATTCGCAAGCCGCAGAAGATATTCAATTTGAAGTGGAAGTCAGAGGTGAAAACGTGATTTATTCCGATGAGTTTCGCTTGAACATTATTTTGTCTAATCTCATTTCCAATGCAATTCGCTACCGAAATCCTCAAGCAAAGCCCTCTCTTTTACGATTTGAAATAGAAACGGAAGCAGAAGGAGCTAGAATTTTGGTAAAAGACAATGGTCTAGGCATTTCTCAGCAACACATTCCTAAAA
>JBJXHA010000064.1:0-19671 GCA_046160275.1 Bacteroidia bacterium
ACCGTATGATGTGCAAGCTGTTGTGCCATGTTCCAATACAAATATTTGGTATTAGAAGTCGAAATTTTGGTAGGCTCGCTATGTTCGGGTTGGAGATATACTTCTAATTGAATGTCAATGTTTTGCCCCTTTTCGCATTGCAAATAAGGCAATACTTCGGGGTCTGTTTGGGTAGGACTAGCCACGCGAAAGGGAGCTAAGGCTTCCAAGGTAACAAGCCAAGGGGAAACCGAAGAACCAAAATTTTTGCCCAAAAAGGGTCCTAATGGAATATATTCCCATTTTTGTAAATCTCGTGCTGACCAATCATTGAACAAAAGCAAGCCAAAAATATATTCTTCTGCTTTATTTGCGCTGACTGTTTCGCCCAATTCGGTAGGCTTGCCAATGATAAATGCCATTTCCAACTCAAAATCCATTTGTTTGGAGGCACCATAAACAGGTGGTAAATTGTCATCTGGGCGCGTTTGTCCTTTGGGGCGATGTAAATCTACGCCCGAAACCACAATAGAAGATGCGCGACCATGATAGCCCACAGGAAGATGTTTCCAGTTGGGCATAAGGGCATTCTCTTTCCCTCTGAACATAATGCCAACATTGGTAGCGTGTTCTATGCTCGAATAAAAATCGGTATAATCGCGCACATAAACAGGCATTAGATTTTGAACCGAAGAAACGGGGTGCAAAATATCGGCAATCGCAGCTTGATTTTGTTGAAGGCTAGCATTGTCAGCGGCAAAAACTTCTTGAATTTTTTTACGCACGGCACTCGTTTTTTCCTTGCCTAAGGCAATAAAATCATTCAAGAAGGCTTGCTCAAACACCTTATTATCAATGCCTAAGCCATCAAAAAAGCCATGTTTTGCCATAGCAGCCAAATCAATGACGGTATCGCCCAAAATCGTAGCCACACGCGGACGACCATTCATCACGCGAATTATTCCAAACGGAACATTATAAAGACTGAAATCAGAAGTAGGAGAAATGGAAACCCAAGATTGCATATTTTTTTAAGTGAAAAGTGAGACGGGAAAGGGGATAGTGATGCGTTTGGTTGTGGGAAAAATGGAATGTTGCGCTTTTCGCCAATATGCTTTTTTAGCCCTTGTTGGTAGGCTAATTAAAATCAATTAAATAAACGCACTTTTGTAGCGGCTGCTTTAGCTGCCGTATCAGCGCAAAAACGAAGTTTTTGCCAATGGTGGGCAGATGAAGCAGCCCGTACAACAAACATTTTAAGTGCAATTAATTTACTGAAATTAATAAGTCATACTAAAAGCAGCAGCTCTCATTTGCTGTCAATTATCCCTTATCAACTATCAACTTTCCCCTATATCCTAATTATTTGCCTGTGAAATTTGCTTTTCTTTTTTCTAAAAACGCCGTTGTACCTTCTTTTCCATCGGCAGAGTTGATGGCTACGCCAAAATTACGCGCTTCGGTGTCGTAACCATGCACAGTATTCACGCCTGCAGAAATTGCATGAAGCGTGAGTGCGATTGCCAAAGGAGATTTTGCATAAATTTTTGCCAAAATTTCATGGCATTTGTTCATGATTTCGCTTTGTGGCAATACATAATTTACCAAACCCAACTGCAAAGCAGTAGGCGCATCAATCATATCGGCAGTTAAGAGCAATTCAGTCGCTTTTGATTTGCCAACGAGTTGAACCAAACGCTGTGTTCCGCCATAGCCCGCCAACAAGCCTAAATTTACTTCAGGTTGCCCAAATTTTGCATTTTCTGCCGCAATTCTCAAATGACAAGCCATTGCCAACTCACAACCACCACCCAAAGCAAAACCATTTACTGCCGCTAAAATCGGCTTACCCGAATTTTCAATGGCAAAGAAAATATCTTGCCCTTTGCGGCTTACCTCTTCTGCGCTAGAAGTATCGTCCAAACTCGCCAGTTCAGAAATATCGGCACCTGCGGCAAAAGCTTTTTCACCGCTTCCCGTCAAAATTGCGCCATACACAGTTTCGTCTTTGCTAAAATCTTCGATGATTTCATTGAGTTCAGTCATCAACCCCAAACAAAGTGCGTTCAATGCTTTTGGGCGGTTTAGCGTGATAATCAAAGTTTTATCTTGCTTTTCTAGGCTAATAAATTCGTATTGCTTCATGAACATGAATGATTAAGTAGAAATAAAACACAAAAATAAGGGAAAATAGGGGAAGGAAAAAGAGAATTGTGCAGATGCTTCTTTTTTATAGAAACTTTGGGCAAAAACGCAGGGTAAAATGCTTGAAAAAGGGATGATTTTTCTAAAAAATAGTGTTTATTGCTAAATTGATATAGTTTTGCTAAAAAGATATAGTTTTCGTTTTCAAAATCCCTATATTTGCTTCAAAACTTTCAATTTTGTAACCTTAATATTTTATTTAGGTAGATGAAAAATGCAAAAAATAGCTCTCTGAATTTATAGAAAAGGATAACTGAATTTATAAAATAGTTTTCTGAAATTTTGCAGTAAAAATAATGTCATAAACTACTTTCTATCAAAACTTCCATTTTTAATCATCAATCATTATAAATATGAGAACAATTAAAACTTACGAAGATTATAAGGCTGAATATCAGCGTAGTGTTCAAGATCCCGAAGGCTTTTGGGCAGAAATGGCAGGTCATTTTACTTGGCAAAAGCAGTGGGATAAGGTGTTGGAGTGGAATTTTGATGAGCCAAGCGTAAAATGGTTTGAAGGAGGGAAACTGAACATTACAGAAAATTGCCTAGACCGTCATCTAGCTACGAGAGGAAATAAAATTGCCATGATTTGGGAAGCTAACGACCCCAAAGAAAGGTTTGTTCGCCTAACTTACCGCGAATTGTATGAGAAAGTTTGTCAATTTGCAAATGTGCTTAAAAATAATGGCGTAAAAAAAGGCGATAGAGTCTGTATTTATATGCCGATGATTCCTGAATTAATGGTTGCCGTATTAGCTTGCGCGCGCATTGGTGCCATTCATTCCGTAGTATTTGCAGGATTTTCAGCGAATGCCTTAGCCGACCGTATTAATGACGCAACTTGTTCCGTAGTCCTTACTTCTGACGGATTAAATCGTGGTGCAAAACAAATCCCCGTAAAAAGAGTAGTTGACGAAGCCCTAGAATCCTGCACAAGTGTAAACAAAGTAATTGTAGTAGATAGAGTGGGCTGGGCTGTGAACATGGTTGAAGGCAGAGATGTTTATTTGCACGAGGAATTACCCAAAGTAGGTAAGCAATGCCCAGCAGAAATCATGGATTCCGAAGACCCGCTTTTTATTCTTTATACTTCTGGCTCTACAGGAAAACCCAAAGGCGTGGTTCATACCTGTGCAGGTTACATGGTGTATGCCGATTATTCCTTTAGAAATGTATTTCAATACGAAGAAAGCGACATTCATTGGTGTACGGCAGATATTGGTTGGGTAACAGGGCATAGCTATATTGTTTACGGTCCTCTTTTAGCAGGCGCAACTACCGTTATGTTTGAAGGCGTTCCTACTTTCCCCGATCCAGGTAGATTTTGGCAAGTGTGCGACAAATTTGGAGTTACCCACTTTTACACAGCTCCTACCGCGATTCGTTCCCTTATGCAAGCAGGCGAAGACCACGTACTTTCTTATAGCCTTGATTCGCTCAAAGTTTTGGGAAGTGTGGGCGAACCCATTAACGAAGAGGCTTGGCATTGGTATCATACCCACGTAGGTAAAAAGCGTTGTCCCTTAGTAGATACTTGGTGGCAAACAGAAACAGGCGGCATTATGATTTCTACTTTGGCAGGCATAACTCCCATGAAACCTGCGCACGCAACCTTACCGCTTCCTGGTATTCAGCCTGTTTTATTAGATAATGAAGGGAAAGAAATTGAAGGAAATAACGTAGAGGGTTATTTGTGTATTAAATTTCCTTGGCCTGCTACCATTCGCACCACCTACGGTGACCATGAGCGTTGCCGCATCAATTATTTTGCGGCTTATAAAGGGTATTATTTCACAGGAGATGGCGCAAAACGTGATGCCGAAGGAATGTATCGCATTATTGGGCGCGTAGATGATGTAATTAATGTGTCTGGACATAGATTTGGCACAGCAGAAATTGAAAATGCCATTAATCAAAACGGAAATGTGGTAGAATCTGCCGTAGTCGGTTATCCGCATGATATTAAAGGGCAAGGAATTTACGCTTATGTCATTTGTAAAGAAATGCCTGAAAATCCTGAGCAAGTGCGTGGTGAAATCGTAGAAACGATTGTGGCAGAAATTGGCAAAATAGCCAAACCCGATGTCATACAATTTGTAAGCGGTTTACCCAAAACCCGTTCAGGCAAAATCATGCGCCGCATCTTGCGCAAAGTTGCCGAAGGCGATACCTCTAATTTAGGCGATACTTCCACCTTACTAGACCCAAACATTGTGGAGGAGATTATTGCAGGGGCGGTGAGGTAAGGGAAACTTAATGGAGAAAAAGATTCCCTGACTAGGTTCAAAAAGCCTAGTTAGGGAATCTTTTTTAGGTTTTTCACCAAATCTATTGGCTTTTTATCTGTGACCAATAAAAACAGCAATAAAAGTCAATGAAAATAGTAAAAATTGTTAATATTTTTCGAAAGAATATAGGTTAAACGTACGAAAACTGTAATATATCGTAGAGGAAAGTAATATCGAGTGAAACATTATACCCTTCTATGTTTATACTTTCGAGCAACATCGGAATCACCTTAATTTCATTACTTTTATCCGAAACCTTTTGCAGAGCTATACTCAAACCATTTTCGCTTACCCATGCACTCACTAAATAAAGACCACTTGAACCCTTACTTTTGGGTGCAAACGCCCTTTAATTTCTTCCCATCTAAACATATCTGCTTCTCTGATAAACATTCTATAAAGTGCTGACTATAAGCTGATAACAACCTAACAAAGTGGCATGGTTCTATCATACTGAACACACGCTCATATGTTTCATGGCTTGGAAATCCATTCGGATATGTTAGATACTTTTTTAGCTTTTCCCCATGGGGTTTACTGAAAATTACCATATCTTGATAATCATGACCATTGGCGAAAAGCGTAAATAGACTTGTTAAAATAATATCTGAAAGTAAATGTTTTACTTTTCCGCCCTGACGAAAATCTGTTATCTCATTCACCATAAATACCATGAGTTCACTTACTGTATTATCCATAATTCCTTTCTCCGAAAAACTAATTCTTTTTTACGAATTTTCTACTTTTCGTGCGTTTGACCTATGAATCGCTTGGGTTTTGGCTAAAAAAACAAAAACACTTACCCTCCCACCTAGTTTTTTGCTTATCTTTGCCGCTTATCAACATATATTTTCCTTGAAATCATCTATTTTACTCATTACGCCACCTTTTACGCAGCTGAATACGCCTTATCCTGCTACGGCGTATTTGAAAGGTTTTCTAAATACGCAAAATGTTCTTTCGTATCAAGTAGATGCGGGGATTGAGGTCATTTTACGCCTTTTTTCAAAAAAAGGTTTGTCGAATGTTTTTGCGGAAGTAGGACAAAAAAAAGAGGAGATTTCGGAAAATATAGGGCGAATTTATGCCTTGCAGACGCATTACATTGCCACAATTGAGCCTGTAATTCGCTTTTTACAAGGGAAAAACCCTACCCTAGCCCATGCCATTTGTGGGCGAACCTATTTACCTGAAGCGGCTCGTTTTCAATCACTTGAAGACTTAGATTGGGCTTTTGGTACGATGGGATTACAAGATAAGGCAAAACATTTAGCTACTTTGTATTTAGAAGATTTGGGCGATATGATTAGCGAAGTCATTGACCCACATTTTGGGTTTAGTCGCTATGCCGAGCGTTTAGGAAGAACGGCTACACATTTTGCCCCCATAGACGCGGCTTTATTAGCGCAAAACACCTTCATTTCCAATTTGTTAGAAGAAATAATTGCCGAAAAAATTGTTACCTATCAGCCTCAAATTGTTTGTTTAAGCGTTCCTTTTCCCGGTAATTTATTTGGTGCTTTAAAAATTGGGCAATACCTCAAAGAACATTATCCAAATGTTAAAATTATTTTAGGTGGCGGCTATGCAAATACAGAATTGCGTAGTTTGACCGAACCTAAAGTTTTTGATTATTTAGACTATATTTGTTTAGATGATGGCGAAGCTCCTTTGCTTTTTCTACTTGAACATTTTGCAAATAAGCGTCAACAAAGTGAATTGAAAAGAACCTATTTGCGCGAAAATGGGAAAGTTATCTATAGGAATGGTGCGAAAGAAAAAGACATTGCGCAGCGAGCAGTAGGTACGCCCGATTATAGCGATTTGCCTTTGTTTGATTACCTTTCTGTGATAGAAATTGTAAATCCAATGCACAGCCTTTGGAGCGATGGTAGGTGGAATAAATTGACTTTGGCGCATGGCTGTTATTGGGGAAAATGTGCGTTTTGCGACATTAGTTTAGATTATATCAAAAATTATGAGCCAATTACTGCGACCATTTTGTGTGATAGAATGGAGGAAATCATGGCGCAAACAGGGCAAAATGGTTTTCATTTTGTTGATGAGGCGGCTCCTCCTGCGTTAATGGCAACTTTGGCAATGGAAATTCTTCGCAGAAAGTTGACGGTGGTGTGGTGGACAAATATTCGTTTTGAGAAAAATTTTACCGCCGATTTGTGCAAATTGTTGAAGGCTTCGGGCTGCATTGCCGTTTCTGGCGGCTTAGAAGTTGCCTCTGACCGCTTGTTAGTTTTGATGAAAAAAGGGGTTACAGTAACGCAAGTAGCAAAAGTAGCGGATAATTTTACGCAGGCGGGCATTATGGTTCACGCTTATTTGATGTATGGATTTCCAACACAAACCGCACAAGAAACCATTGATTCATTGGAAATGGTGCGCCAACTCTTTCAAAATGAAGTCCTTCAGTCCGGTTTTTGGCATTGTTTTGCCATGACAGCGCATAGCCCTGTGGGTTTAAACCCAAGTGCTTATCAAGTGATTTTAACAGGTCCAGAAAGTGGCGGTTTTGCCGAAAATGATTTGTTCCACGAAGACCCGACAGGTACAGCGCATCATTTATTTGCAGAAGGTTTGCGCGTTTCCCTGTTTAATTATATGCACGGCGTAGGTTTTGACTTTCCTTTGCAAAAATGGTTTGATGTCAAAGTTCCTAAAACGACCATTTCCAAAAAATATATCGAAAATGCTATCAATAACGAGACAGAAGAAACCACACGCTCCAATGCTTTGGTTATTTGGCTTGGAAATTTGCCGACAGCTACGGAAATAGAAGAAGATATTATCGAATTATCTTTTCCTAATCTCAAAGAAAATTGGAGCATAGAGTTGGAAAGTTTTGCAGCAGAATGGCTTGTTGACCTCTTGCCGCAACTACAATTAGGTGCGCACGAGCCGCTTCGTTTTCAACAAGTAAAAGAACACTATGAAAAATTAGACATGGGCGATTTTGAAGATTTGATAGAAGCGGGTATTTGGGAGGAATTGCGAGAAAATGGACTGTTGGTGGTGTAGTTTTTATTTTTTGCATATTTTATAGCGCGTTCTAATTTTCAATTCAGAAGAATCTATACAACTAACACCATAAAGTAGCGGTTGTGTAGATTCTTCTGAATTAAGGAAAAGTGATTGATAATCAGCGTGTTAAATTTTAAAACATACACTTAAAAGCTAATCCTACAAATGGAATGCTATTTAGGTCATTTCGGCTATCGCTCAATGACCTAAATAGCAGATGTTGCCTTGTTTTTGAGGAAACAAACAAGCGCGTGGAAACAATGTTTTTTCCTGAAAAAATTTTCCCGCCTACAGGCGGAGGAATCAAAAAAAGAAAATAAAAGCTACTGAGTCCCCCGAAGCAAACGGAAACCTATACGGTTGTTACGAAAAGTAGGAGTAAACCCGCTACGAAACGCTGCACGACAGATATCTGGAATGTTGAACCAAGAGCCGCCGCGACAAAGACGATAATCGGATAATTTAGTATTCGTAGGATTACTATTTGGTGAATTGTTATAATACCCTGCATCATACCAGTCATAACACCATTCCCAGACATTGCCACTCATATTATATAAGCCTAAAGCATTGGGTGAAAAACTGTTTACCACTACGGTTTTTCCCCTATATTCCCCTACATTTGAGTAACTTTGCTTATAATCACGCTTTGCATCAAAATTCATTTCACTTGCATCGGCTTGGTTTTTTCCATTGCCAAAGCGCACTTTTTTGCCGCCTTCTCGCGCTGCGTATTCCCACTCTGCCTCTGTCGGTAGGCGGTAGCCATTCGCTTGAAAATTGCAGCTTACATTTTCGCCATTTATCGTATAGCAGGGTGTTAAGCCCTCTTTTTTGCTCCGCCAGTTGCAGTAGGCTACCGCATCGTACCAGCTCACATTTATCACAGGTCTTTGTCCTCTGCCCCAGCCTTCGTCGCTCGGTTTGCTCGCGCTCGTAGCCTCGCAGTAGGCATCGTATTCGGCAAAGGAAAGCTCGTATTTTGCCATACAAAAGGAAGAAACGCTAACTTTATGCACAGGTTTTTCATCACTTCCTCCTTCCCCAAACACATCGCCCATGTCAAAAGTGCCGCCTGCTATGTGTACCATGTCGCTAGGACAATCGGAGGGAGGTACATTTCCGAGTTTAAAGCGTAACACCAAACCCACTTTATAGCCATTTTGGTTAGTCGTCATCGGGTACATCCAGTAGTCGCGCACGGTTCTAAAAATGTTGCTACTTTCGGCAGAGCCAAAGGAAACGACCACGCCATTGGCAATTTTTAGCTCTTGCAAAAAGTTTTTCACCAAACTGTTTTCTTTGTTCAATACGCCTACCTTTTTTTCCGTATCAAAGGCGATAGATTGAGACGGGTCGCCACTTTGCGCTGAAACGTCAAAAATATGCGGCACAAGTTCCTTTTCTTTTTCCGCCAACTTTTGCGCTTCCTTTTCCTTCATTTGTGTAGCAATGTTTTTCTCTGCCTCTGTAATGCAAGTGAGCAGGTTTTCGGTGCTACAATTCGTAATGCCAATAGATTGCAGGCTTTTTTGCACTTCGGCACGTTTCACTTTCAAGTCGTTTTCCGCCTTGGCAATTTCCGCGTCCATTTCGTTCAGTTGATTGCGCGTTTCTTCGGCAATGTTTTTTGCTGCCGCTGCCGATGCCGCATTGTAAGTGCTTATCGAAGTCGTAAATTGCGCCAAACGTTGGTTTATCCAGTTGTTCATCAAGCGATTACGCAAATCGGCATCGGGCAGAAAAGTTACCAAGTCTTGGGCATAATTCCCATTTCGGTACAAGTCAATTACCGCTACTTTGTCATTTGTTGCCCCCATAGCATCGCTTTTTTTCACGCCATTTTGCAAGGGATAGATTTTTTCTTGCCGAATTTGGGCAAAATAACCTTCCGTTTTGTTGGCATCTGTATAAAGCGAGTTCACAGGCTCCATGCTGCCACTCATTTTTTGGTAAATGACATCATACTCCACCTGATTGTTTTTCAGGGCAGTAATGCTGCTAATAAATGCACCGTTTGCCGAGGAAATCGCATCGGGCGTAATAGCATTGCGTAGGTCATTTACAAGGATTTCCTCTTTGTCTAGAGGGCTAACGTCTTTGTGAATGGCGAGGTAAAGACCTTGATAATTAATGGCTTGCAACTGCGTTTCGGTCGTTTTGATAATGCCTTTTCGCGCTTCTTTCAAAGAAATTAAGTTCTGCTCAATTTGCTTTAAATTGGCAGCCAAACGCAATTTTCGAAGCTGCGAATACAAATTGCGCATTTCCGCGTCAATTTTTGCGATGTTTTTGTTCACCTGAATGTTGTTTTCATTCACAGAAAGTTCTACTTCTGCCCAATTTAAGTCAGTATAAAACTTCTTTTTGGCAAGCACCTCACTGGCAATTGCGTCTTTTGTTGCCCCAAACTCAAATTTATAGGGGCTTTCGGGGCTAGGAATCCCCAAAGTAGGCGGATTTAGCGCGGCTCCGATGAAAAAAATGGAAAAAAATAGGTAATATTTGTGCATAGTACGGGTATTTTAAAGGGCAAAGATAGAAAAAGAAAATTTAAGCCCCAACGCTCGAAACGACAACAATTTGGTATCGGACTAATAAACAGTTAGACTTGATTGAAATTATTTCCTTATATTGTCGCAAAAATGCAACAAACAAATAAATCTAAATACCTAAGTTAGTGTATCTCTTCCCCCAAAATCTCTCATAACTGCCCCATAAATCCTTGATTTTCAAAAAAAAATGGGAAATAATGAAAGAATGTTACCGAAAACGAAAAAAAAATTTTTTTCATTGCGCTTTTACTGTTAATTTTGCAGCCCATTATATATAAGAGTATCAAGGGTTTAACTTATAAAAAATTCACAGATCGTGACAAAAGCAGAAGTAATCGCGGAAATTGCCGCAAAGACAGGAATTGACAAGGCTGACGTTTCAGCTTCCTTAGAGTCATTTTTCTCCGTTGTGAGAAATCAGCTTTCAGAAGGACAAAACATCTATATCAGAGGTTTTGGTAGCTTTATTGTAAAACGCAGAGCTGAAAAAGTAGGGAGAATTATTTCTCGCAAGCAGTCTATTGTCATTCCAGCTCACTCAATTCCAAGTTTCAAACCTGCAAAGGTATTCATGGAAAAAGTGAAAACCGCACCCGTTGGAGTTGACGAATCTGACAAAATGGATTAATCCTAGCCTATGTCTATCCAAATTTCAGAATACGGGAAGTTTGCTCGAATGAGCGTAGTATTAGGAGGGCTTGTTATTTTCATTAGTTTGTTTTTTGCGGATAAAACCAATCTTTCAAACAAAAAGAATGCTGCGCTTAATACTACGCCCACCAATTCTGCAGCGACTCCCACCTCGCAACCAAATAACCTACCTCCTCTTTCGCCAGAGGCTTCTACAGACAAATGGCTGGAAAAGCTGAAAGATGCGAAAGGGAAAGCGCGTGTTGAGGTATTAGATTCGGTAATTGCGTGCTTGAAAAAGCGTAACCGCTTTGACTTTGCTGCTCAATATGCCGAAACAAGATTGAAAGAGGATAGTTCTTTGACAGGTAAGCAAGTCGCTGGCTCGCTTTTTTATGAGGCTACACACCTCGAACATATTGCAAAAGATTCTTTGCTTTTTGGGAACTTTTCTCAAAAAGCGGTTAGTTATTTGGAGCAAGTGAAAGAGGCTGATTCAAGCAATGAAAAAGTGATGATGATGTTGGGAAATGCTTATGTCGAATCAAGGGTTCCGTTAAACATGATGAAGGGCGTTCGCACCATTAAAAAAGTGAGTGAACAAAACCCTAATAATGTGGAAGCGGCTTTCCAAATGGGTTTATTTTTGATGCAAAGAGGAAAATGGGACGAAGCCGTTGTGCGTTTTGAAAAGGTCATTAGCCTTGATGCAAACAACAGCCTAGCAAAGTTTCAATTAGCTCGCGCTTTTGTTGAACTAGGGAAAAAAGAAGAAGCCAAAAACTTACTGAAATCCGTAGCCGAAAAAGCGTCAGAAGCTGAGTTGAAAGCCGAAGCAAACCGTTTACTCAATTCAATGTAAACCAAAGATTGTATGTGTGAGAAGTTGGTAATAAAGAACCAAGGAATTTTTTAAGGTGCTGATAATGAAAAGAATAAAGAAATAACCATTTAGCGTTTTTTCACTTTTCGCATTTCACTTTTCACTTCCTTTCCTTTTTCCTTCTTCCTTTACTTAAATTATGTATCATTTCTAAATTAAAAAGGAGGAATTATTATGCCTTGCGGAAAAAAAAGAAAGCGTCATAAAATCGCTACGCACAAACGTAAAAAGCGTCTTCGTAAAAATCGTCATAAGAAAAAGAAATAATATTTCTATCCCTATTCTGACGTTATGATATACGCTGCCGAAGTGAAATAATTTTCGCTTCGGCAATGGGTGTTAGTAACTAAAATATGCTACCTAAATAGTTTAGGTAGTTTAACATAATGCACTGTGAATGAATTAGTTGTAAGTAAGAGTGAAGACAGACTACGGATTGCGCTTTTACAGAATAAACAAATCGTGGAACTCCATCATGAAGAGATTTCAGATTCATTTGCGGTTGGCGATATTTTCTTGGCGCGTGTAAGAAAACTCGTTCCCGGACTAAATGCTGCTTTTATTGATGTAGGACATGAAAAAGATGCCTTCCTACACTACTTTGATTTGGGTCCTCAGGTTCAGTCTTTGTTGCGACATATAAAAGTTGCTTATGGGCTAAAATCTGATGACTTGTCAATCTTGGAAAAATTGGACAAATTGCCCAATATTGACAAAAATGGGAAAATGGAAGACGTGCTAAAGCCTAATCAGTTGATTGGTGTTCAGATTGTAAAAGAACCGATATCAACAAAGGGTCCTCGCTTGTCTAGTGAGCTTTCGATTCCAGGTCAATATGTAGTGTTAGTACCTTTTTCAGAAGTAGTGTCTGTTTCCAAAAAAATTGCTTCAGCGGAAGAAAGAAAACGCTTGAAAGTATTGGCAGAGAGCCTAAAACCTCGCAATTTTGGGGTAATTGTGCGAACTGCCGCCGAAGGAAAAGATGCTGCTGCTATTAATCGAGATATTCAATACATCTTAGATAAATGGCGAAACATGAGCCGAAATATCGTTTCGGCAAAAGTCCCAATCAAGATTTTGAGCGAGCAAGACCGTGCTACGGGCATTCTGCGAGATATGCTAAGTCAAGGTTTTGACCTTATTCATGTAGATGATGAAAAGGTTCACAATGACCTGAAAGATTATTTGGCGGTGAATCAACCAGAATTGGTAAAAAGTTTGCGCTTACATAAAGGCAAAGGCACACTTTTCCACACCATGGGCGTTGAGCGTCAAATTAAAACCTCTTTCGGAA
Organism: Bacteroidia bacterium; assembly: GCA_046160275.1. Lineage (GTDB taxonomy): Bacteria > Bacteroidota > Bacteroidia > J057 > J057 > JBJXHA01. The sequence continues at coordinate 12,874 of JBJXHA010000064.1, forward strand.
AAGTCGTTTCCCTCCCGAATGGCAGTTATATTGTCATTGAACACACCGAAGCAATGCATGTCGTTGATGTAAACAGCGGTAGCAAAAACCTCAATAACACAACACTAGAAGAAAACGTACTGAAAGTGAACATGGAGGCTGCCGCTGAAATTGCCCGTCAAATTCGATTGCGTGATTTAGGTGGAATTATTGTGATTGATTTTATTGACCAAAAGAAACCGGAAAATAAAAAACAATTACTAGAACATCTCAAAGAGGTAATGAAGCCCGATAGGGCAAAGCATTCTATTTTACCTGTGAGTAAATTTGGCTTAGTTCAAATTACTCGACAACGTGTAAGACCCGAACTGAATATCAATACCACAGAAGTTTGCCCAACTTGTAATGGAAGCGGAAAAATCCAAGCAACCATTTTAATTGATGAGGAAATTAACAACAATGTGGATTTTTTGATTCGACAAAATAAGGAGAAATCTTTACAAATTCATGCACATCCTTATGTAGCCGCCTACCTCACCAAAGGCTTTTGGAAAAGCCAACAAATGATATGGTATCGAAAATATTGGGTGTGGGTAAAAGTAGTAGCAGATGTTTCCCTTGCATTTTCCACGGTAAAATACTTCAACAGTAGCAACGAAGAAATTAAATTGTAGTCTGTCTTCGTGCCAGTGAGTTGCTAATCAGCTTATTATGGTATTTATGTTTACTCGTTTTCTCAAAACTTGAGTAATGTTGCTAAAAGTTCCGAGCCATCACTGGTTCGGAACTTTTTATAACTAATTCTTTCAATATTCATGGCGAAAAGTATAGAGAAATTACTCTAATTATAGGATATTTTTACAGCGTAAATTTTTTTTTGGTTTGTGGAATGGTTTTTGTGAGAAATGTAACAAATAGCTTATTTTTCCATTATCCATTCATTTATCGTGCTAAAACATTTCATCGCCATCTGTTTATTATTTGTTTGCCTGTATGAAATTACAGGCAGCATAGGGGCGTTTATGAAAAAGCATACTCCTTTTTATCAACTAGGCACGATACGAGAGCAAATCACGCTCAATAATAGCAATCACACAGTCATTCAATTACCTATCTCCGATGCTGACTGCCTTATCTTAATAGATCAGTCAAAATTCCGCTATCAAGGGAAGTCTTACAAACTCATTCGTTATACAGAAAAAGCAGGGATTATCCACATAATAGGGCTGCCTGATGATGCGAGTGAAAAAATCAACAAACCCTTTTTGAAGAAAAAAGCCCAACCTGTTAAAAAAGATCCTACGCTAGCAAGAAAAAGAATTGCCTAGTCTTTTGTGTTTCTATAAACCTTGTCTTATTTTACATTGTGTTCTCTTACTCCTCCCAAAATATTTCCACTTATAAACACTTTGTCCACATTTTTATCCACATTTATCCACAATGAGGCTGAATTTTCCACAAATCCCCTCCTTTTACGTGAACATCTACTCCAAAATGCTCTTTTATCCACATTTTTTGTGGATAATTTGTGGATAAGCCTACACAAAAAATTATCATGCTGTTTGCTTTTTTAGTAATTGTTGACAAGAAACATTCTAATACTTCTATAATGAAGCTAAAAGCACTTAATTATCAAGGATTTGTTAATTTATTACCTTTCTCATATCTTTTAGCAAAATTTAACCTTACCTTTAACACTAAATAAGCTAAGTTTATCCACATTCGTTCTAGTATTGTAAATAAAATATGGATATTTGCAGCCTTAAACCTTATCTTCCAACCTACGTAAAAAGAAGGAATAGGAGCGATTGTTTATAACTGAGTGGATAAAGTGTTTATAAGTGTCCAAATGGTTTTCTCTGCATCTAAAATGTTTATAAAGTGTTTATAACTGTTATAAATGACCGAATTCCTCCTATCTATTTGTTTATAAGTTGTTTATAACAGAATTAACTTTTATCAAAAGGTGAAAAGTTATCCACAAACCACTTGTATCTTACTGATTATCAGCGTTTAGTTATTCACAAAAGTTATCCACACAAAATGTGAATAATTTCAATGCAAATGTGAATTGTTGAAAATCTGTGGATAATTCGCATTTATAAGTGAATAACATGATCGTTTTTCCACATTAAGCAGTAAAAGGTTTTCCACAAATGCCCCCATTTGTCCACAATTTGTGAATAAGTACTACTTTGTGGATAAGTGATGTGTATAAACTGAGTGTTTTCCCACAAGTTTTACACAAGAAAATGTCAAAGCTTTTCATTTTTTTATAGACAGTGGAAAATTCTTGGTCAGAGTGTGGAAAAGTGGAAAACTCGCTTAATTCATTCATTTTTAAGATAATAAAATCCACACCTTCGTAAAAAAAATGTTAGTTATAAGTGGGAATTGGAAAAAACAAACGTTTTCTTATAAAGTTATACAACTTATCCACACGACCATTTATAACAACAATCTTTTTATAATTATAATTATAAAATATTATAAATGAAAGGTGTGGATTACTTTGGGAGCTTCGAAAATTTTTTATTCAATTTTTGAAATATGACGATTGATGTTTCACAGGTTCGCCACATCGGTTTTTTGAATGTGGCAATTTCGCCCACGCTGGATTTGTTTGAAGAAATCGCGCGGTTGAAAAAAGAAAAAAATGCGATTATTTTAGCGCATTATTACCAAGACGCTGATATTCAGGATATTGCGGATTTTATTGGGGATAGTTTGGGCTTGGCGCAGCAAGCTGAAAAGACAAGTGCCGACATGATTTTGTTTGCAGGGGTGCATTTTATGGCGGAAACTGCCAAAATTTTGAACCCCAATAAAAAAGTAATTTTGCCCGATTTGAATGCAGGATGCTCATTATCAGATAGTTGTCCTCCTGATGAATTTGCCAAATTTTGCGCCCAATATCCCGACCACAAAGTTGTGTCTTATATCAACTGCTCGGCAGGCATCAAGGCTTTGAGCGATGTGATTGTTACTTCTTCTAACGCAGAGGCAATTGTGAATGCTTTTCCCAAAGACCAACCTTTGATTTTCGCGCCTGATAAAAATTTGGGGCGATACATCAATTTGAAAACGGGCAGAGATATGAAATTGTGGGACGGCTCTTGTATGGTGCATGAGGTTTTTTCACATAAGCGCATTTTGGAGTTAAAAGAGCGTTATCCTCAAGCGGAAATTATTGCGCACCCAGAATGTGAGGAACACATCTTGGAATTGGCAAATTTCATTGGTTCTACGACTGCTTTGTTGAAGTATGCGGTCAAGTCTAGCTGTGATACCTTTATCGTGGTTACAGAGAGCGGCATTCTTCATCAGATGGAAAAAGATGCACCACATAAGAAGTTCCTTCCTGCGCCTTCAAATGGCACTTGTGCGTGTAACAGTTGTCCTCACATGAAATTGAACACCCTCGAAAAAATTTATCTCTGCCTAAAATACGAAATCCCTGAAATCGAAATGGCGGAAGATTTGCGCATCAAAGCACTCGCTCCGATTCAAAAAATGCTAGAAATTAGCAAGCAAGTGGGACTGTGAGAAGGGAAAGGGAAAAAGGAGTAGTGAAAATACTTCGCTCAATTTGCAAAAGTTGGGCGAAGTGTTTACTTTTGTGGATAACATTTTAAGTAACAGTTAACAATTAACAGTTATCAGTAAACAGACTTATTATATTGATTGTTAGGTTTTTATATCAAAATAATAACATAAATTAATTCTTACCGAGTACTTAATTCGTAACAATATGAGAAAATTCTACTTATTACTAGGGATTGGGTTGCTACAAATCGCAAGCGTTTTTGCGCAAACTACTACTCAAAATGAGGATATTCATTTGAGGAATATTACGCACTGTACCCAATATATTCAGTTTTTGAAATCACAAGAAAAGGATTCTATCCTCAAACATTCGTTTTATGATTATGAAACGGAAAAGCATCGCGTAAGTATTTGGCATTTGAAAATTGATACAATAAATGCAACTCCGCAAAAAACTCGCGCTTCCTTGTCAGATGCTATTCCTACAGTGCTTATTTATGACAAATGCAGTAATGACAAAGGATGTGAGTACTTGGTTGAGACAAAACCTGTCTTTTGCGAAGCCACAACGCGTAGGGAAAAAGGAAAATTTGACCCGAATTGTAGTTGGGTGAGACATCCTGATGAGTGTAGAGTAATCTCATTAGTTGAAGTCCCAGCAGCAACAATTTATGTTCGCCGCGAAATTTTATTGCAACGCAATGAAGACGGGAAATATGTAGAGAAATAAGCGTATTTTTGTACCATTAATTTTTGACAAAAGATGAAAGAACGTACAGATGAATGGGTGTATTTTCTGAAAAATAGCGAAATAAAAGAGGGATTTAAGGCAAAGGGCATGAACGAAGCCAAGCAGGTGTTGAAAATTGAAAGTATGTCAGACGAAGACAAAGCCGCCTACAAACGATTCAAGGAAAACCGTAGAAATGAAGCAAGTACTTTGGATACGGCAAAAGAAAATGCGGAGCGAGCTGCCTATATTCAAGTAGCAAAAGCACTTTTGAAAGAAGGGATTTCGCCTGATTTGATAGCAAAAACTACGAATTTGCTGTTAGCAGAAATTGAAAAATTGGCAAATGGTGAGGAGTTAGATGTTGAGGAATAGGAAATTACATGAAATTTTTTAATTCATTGTTTATGAAGTATTTATACCTATTAATTTGCTTACTGCTTTTTCCTCATTTGGCTTTTTCTCAAGGGGCAATTGATAGGAATATCTATCATGCCGATGCTCCTATTGGGCATTGTATTATTTATCTTGATTTTTTAAAATCACAGGAAAAAGATAGCATTTGGAATGAAACACATATCAGTTATGAAACCAAACACAAAAAAGTGAGCATTTTAGGGGCAAAATTGTGGAGAGAAAGTAAAATGTGTGGTGACCGTTTTTATGAAATGGATAAGACATTGAAAGATTCTATCCCTATTATTGTGATTCATGACAAATGCGCTGAAATTGACCAAGCAAAATATGCAATTCATACCAAATCAATTTTTTGTGAGGAAACTACAAGATGGGTGTGGGGCAGACCTGACCCTAATTGTATCTCTGCCAGTGTTTGCGATTGTAGGGTAATATGTTTAGCCGAATTACCCGCTATGACCATTCAAATTCGCCATGAAATTTTATTGGAATTGAAGGAAAAGAATCCTCAATTTCAAAAAACATACTTAACACGAAATATAGATGATGCCTTTGTCCATTGTGTTGATTTGTTGCAAAATTTTCGAACAGGAGAGAAGGATAGTATTTGGGCAAATGACGCTTATTCATTTGAAACAAAATATAAAAAATTTTCAGTTGTAGGTTACAAAATAGATACCTTTTCTACGGAATGTCCGCATATTTACTGGGTAGATAAAAGGGCTATTGAAGGGCAAATAAGGTTGCATATTCAAGAAAAACCGCAAAACAAGCAATCTTCTCAATACCAAACGATTTTCAAAACAATTACGAAGCAACCAACCTGGAAATGGTATATCAATACTCGAGGACATAAGAATTTTAATCCTGCCTATTACTGTGAATTAAGCAAATTCCGTAGCATGGAAGATGCTATTTCTACGGTGGCAGAGGTGGCGGAAGGATTTGTTCGTATTCAGGAAGATATATTATTGAAAAAGAATGAAGACGGGAAATATGTAGAAAAATAACACTATTTGTTTAATTTCGGGATATTTTCTTTGTGAAAAAGTAAGAAATATTTGGTAAATAACGGGGTTTTTCTCATTTTTGGGACTTACTTCATTTCCCTTACAAGTAAGGGCTGTTTTATTAACCTTTTATTATTTACCCATGAAGAAAATCGTTAAAATTGTTGTAGGATTATTGGGGATTGTCCTTTTTTTTGCGCTGTGTGGCGCGGGTTTTATTTATTTTCGCGGCATTCCCACTTACCCCGTGAATATGCCCGATAATTTGAAAAATTTGAAGGTAGAAGTTTCTCCGCAAAAGGTGGATAGAGGCTTAAAAATTGCGGCGATGTTGTGTAAGCAATGTCATTTGGGCGAAGATGGGAAATTATCAGGGAAAAAAATGTTAGACCTCCCTACGGATTTTGGTACAGCTTATACCATGAACATCACGCAGAGCAAAGAAAAAGGCATTGGTAATTGGACAGATGGGCAGCTTTTTTATTTTTTGAGAACAGGCATAAAACCTTCTGGAGAATACGCGCCTGCTTATATGCCTAAATTCCCCAATATGGCGGATAGCGATTTGGAGGCGGTTATCGCTTATTTACGCTCTGCTACGCCCGAAGTGCAAGCCTCTGAAATTCAACCTCCTAAAAATCAGCCTAATTTTATGGTGAAATTTTTGTGCAATGTCGCTTTTAAACCTTTTCCTTTGCCCGAAAAGCCGATAGTTGTGCCTGATTCTGCCAATAAAATTGAGTTAGGAAAATATTTGGCAAATGGGATGATTAATTGCTATGGTTGCCATTCGGCTGATTTTAAGACAGTTAATGACTTAAATCCCGAAAAATCCGTAGGATTTTATGGCGGTGGCAATCCTTTGTTAAACGAAGAAGGACAAGTAATTCCCTCCTCCAATATCACAATGGACAGCGAAACAGGCATAGGTAAAGTTAGCGAGCAGCAATTTATTGAAGCCGTAAAATACTGCAAAAAACCAGGTAGTGGCAATCCCCTTCGTTACCCAATGATTCCACATACAACGCTTACCGATTACGAAGCTAGTGCAATTTATGCCTATTTGCAAACTGTTCCGAAGGTTGTGAACAAGGTGGAAGGTAAATAAAGAAAAAA
>JBJXHA010000065.1:0-2913 GCA_046160275.1 Bacteroidia bacterium
GGGAAATTTATTTATCCTACGTTCATCGATATTTTTAACGATTATGGAATGCCCGATCCAAAAGCCGAAGCGCCTGCTCCAGCCCAACGACCACAAATGCTTTCTAATAAAAAAGGCGCTTTTGCTTGGAATGAAGCCCTAAAAACGGAGTTTCGCGCCAACGAAAACTTCCTTTTTCAAACAGAAAAAGCCAAAAACCTGAAATCTTCAGGCTTTGGTGCTACCCTATCGCATCGTTTTGATGGCATTTCTCGCGGCACGGGTGTGGTGCTGACCTTAGCCGATGTGCGGGAACATGAGGCGATTGTAAAAGCCAACGCAGCCCATATTTTGACTTTTTCCAAAGGAACTTCTACTCAAGATTACCCCAATTCTTTGATGGGTGGCATTGCGCTTTTGCGCCAAACTTACTACGATGCTCAATGGTATAAAAACCAAAAAGAAGAATATAACGCTTCACTTGAAGCATGGAATAACGCAATGGTATTGCCACAGATTTTTGCAGTTGGCAATGTCTTGGAAGCTTTGCGAGCGCATAAAATTGCTAAAGAATTCAACCTTTCCTATATTATCAAAGGCGCAGGGGACGAATACAAACGCCTAAATGAGCTCAAAGCAACGGGCGCAAGTTTGATTTTACCTTTAAAATTCCCTGATGCTTATGACGTTGAAGACCCTTATGATGCGTTGCAAGTGGATTTGGCAGATTTGAAACATTGGGAAATTGCGCCAAGCAATCCTGCACGCGTAGCAAAAGCGGGTATCAACTTTGCCTTCACAAGCACAGGACTAAAAAATACGAGCGATTTTCTACCAAGTCTTCGCAAAGCGATTGAAAATGGCTTAATGGAAGATATTGCCTTGAAAGCATTGACCCAAACTCCAGCGGAATTGGCGGGTGTTTCGGCGCAATTAGGTTCATTGGAAAATGGTAAAATTGCTAATTTCTTTATCGCTTCCGCAAATATTTTTAACAAAGAAAGTAAGATTTACGAAACTTGGACGAACGGCAAAGTTTTTGTCGTCAACGACATGAATTTGCCCAATTTGACTGGTGCTTATGATTTGATTTTGCCCGAAGGCAAAATGAAACTAAACATCACAGGAAACTCAGAAAAGCCTGATTTCCAAATTGTTGCAAACGATACAACGAAAATAAAAGTAGAATACCTACTTGGCAATGGAACAATCAATTTTTCTTTTTCGCCTGACGGCAAAAACAAAGAATTTTATCGCTTTAGCGGAAATTTGAATGGAAACAATTGGTCTGGTCGTGGTCAAAACAGCAAAGGCGATTGGCTCACTTGGTCAGCAACTCGCACAGGTGATATTGCGGCTGATGCCAAAAAAGCAGATGCTACAAAACAAGAAAATGCCATAGGTGAAATATTTTATCCTGCTTTAGCGTTTGGTAATCCAACCTTTCCTACTGCAAAAACCGTCTTGTTTAAAAACGCAACGGTTTGGACAAATGAAAAAGAAGGCATTTTAAAAAATGCCGACGTATTGATTCAAAACGGAAAAATCACTCAAATTGGAAAAGATATTGTAGCCAAAGAAGCTACAATCGTCGATGCCACCGACAAACATTTGACATCGGGCATTATTGACGAACATTCACATATAGGCATAAGCAGAGGGGTGAATGAAGGCACGCAAGAATCTTCCGCAGAGGTTCGCGTTGGCGATGTCGTCAATTCTGATGATATTAATATTTACCGTAACCTCGCAGGAGGTGTTACGAGCGCACATCTGTTACACGGTTCAGCAAATCCGATTGGCGGACAAACACAATTGATAAAATTGCGTTGGGGCTATGCGCCCGAAGACATGAAATTTGCGAATTGGGACGGTTTTATTAAATTTGCCTTAGGCGAAAATGTAAAACAATCGGGTGCTCCTGAAAATGCACGTCTGCGTTATCCGCAAACACGCATGGGAGTTGAACAAGTGTTTGAAGATTATTTTACGCGTGCCGAAGAATATATAAAACTCAAAGCAAGTGGCAAACCTTATAGAAAAGACTTGGATTTGGAAACAATTCAAGAGATTTTGGAGAAAAGACGTTTCATCACTTGCCATTCTTATGTGCAGAGCGAGATTAATATGTTTATGAAAGTAGCCGAAAAGCATAATGTTAGAATCAACACGTTTACGCATATTTTGGAAGGCTACAAAGTAGCGGATAAAATGGCAAAGCATGGCGTAGGCGGTTCTTCTTTTTCTGATTGGTGGGATTATAAAGTAGAAGTTTTTGCTGCAATTCCACAAAATCCAAGCATGATGCATGAGCAAGGCGTAATGGTAGCTATCAATTCAGACGATGCAGAAATGTCCCGTCGATTGAATCAAGAAGCCGCAAAATCCGTAGAATATGGAGGAACGCCCGAAGAAGAAGCATGGAAGTTTGTAACCTTGAATCCTGCAAAGCTATTACACGTTTCGGATCGAACAGGAAGTATCAAAGTAGGTAAAGATGCCGATGTGGTCTTATGGTCAAACCACCCAATGTCTATTTATGCAAAAGCAGAAATGACCTTTGTTGATGGCATCAAATTCTTTGATATTCAAGAAGATATACGTAAACAAACAGAAGTGCGTAAAGAACGCGAACGCATTATTCAAAAAATGATTATAGCAAAGAAAAATGGCGAAACAACCCAAAGCCCTCAATTAAAACCTAGAAGAATGTATCATTGTGAGGACAATGAAGATGAAATGAAGTAAGTATAAATTGCTTCATTTTCTATACTTTTTTATAAGAAAAAATTGTTCAAACAAAATAAAACGGAATTATCTAGTAAAAGAAACAAGGCTATAATCGTGACACGACTATTTTTACAATTATTTACTTATCAATCTATTACGTATAAGTGATATGCTAAAAGTAGTCTTGCCACGAATAAATGTTTC
>JBJXHA010000066.1:0-3538 GCA_046160275.1 Bacteroidia bacterium
CAAGATTACCTTGATTTCCAAACTCTTAAATGTAGAGTCTTCCACGTTATGGAGAATATAGGAAAATTATTTACCATTGATTATTCGGATTTAAAAACTTCTTAGTTTTTTACTCACTCATACTTACTAACTCGATTAGGTTGAAAAAAGCTAGAAAGGTACCAACTCCCATTCGCTTTCCACTCTTCGCCATTTACTAGAGCATTACATTCTCCGATAGAAAGATAGTCCTTACTACACCCCAACATTCCCAGGCAAAAGAGGCAGACAAGCCCCAGCCATTTTATTTGTTTTGTTTTCATGTTGAAGGGTATTAGTGATGAATCATAATGAATTAAAAATAAATAGAAGTACTTCGAAGGCAAAGTTATTTATCTTTTTGATAAAAGCAAATAAAAATGTGATATTATTGCAATTTCTAAGGGAATTTTAATAAGTGAGGTGTATGCTGTTCTGTTGCGAAGGATTTTACCCAATTTGCTTTTCACATTCCTTAAAGACAAAGTGTAGCGTGTTATACAGTTTTTGCAAATCACTTAGCGATAAAGACTGAAAGTGCTTGAAAAGATGTTGGGATTCTAAATAACCAAATTGCCAAGTATCCCCATTTGTTACAATCCCATATACCACATAAGGGTCATTATTTAATTTTTGAGCAGCAATCATTTGAGCTACACACTGTCCCCAGCCTTCATCAAAATTATCCTTTTTCGCTTCTATCATCACTAACATAGGCAAACTCATCACGCGCCCAAGCGGAGAGCGTTTTGCAAGAATATAATCAGGAATGCCACTTACTTCTGCATCTTTACTTACACTTTGATGACTCCAAAGTAGGAGTTTTTTTGCAAAAGGTTTCCATATTGATTTTAAAATAGGGAAAATAACCATTTCACAAATTGCAGCTTCTGACGCATTGTAAGGCATTTCTGTGATGTTAAATTCCAATTCTTCTGCCAAAAAAGCAGGAACTTCTATATAAGTTGTTAAATTAGGAAAAAGATTTTTAGATTGTTCTGAAATATTAAAGTAAACAAGAGCTTCAGCTAATGTTTTGAAAGTGCTAAAACTTGCCATATTTTTGTAAATGTATTGTTTTACAAAGATAGAGATTTTCTCACGAAAAGGAAGTGTTATTTATCAAAAAAAAACTTACTTTTGCACACCCGCAACTTGAAGCAACAACATTGCCGCTATGTAATGCGAAAAACTTCCTAAAAACACAAAAATATGCCAAACTGCATGGTGATAAGTGTATTTTTTCCAAAGATAAAAGGGTACACCTGAAAGGTAGAAAGTGCCCCCTATCACAATAAGTGCCATGACTGAAGAGGGCGCATTTTCCCAAATCGGTTTTATAATAAAGACCGAAATCAAGCCTAATGCAACATAAAAAAAAGTAGAAATAATGTTATATTTCCCAGTAAAAAATACTTTAAATAAAATTCCCCCTAAAATAATGCTCCAAAAAACAAGCAGAAAATAAAAACTAAAATCCGCAGAAAAGCATTGTTGAACAAATACCGTATAAGAGCCACCAATCAATAAAAAAATGCTGCTATGGTCAAAAATACGAAGAATATGTTTGGTAAAAGGCATGGGAACGCTGTGATAGATGGTAGAGGAAGCAAATACCATCAATAAACCAAATCCAAAAATTCCCGCACTCAGCATATTTGCCCAATCACCAGACTTAGCCGCAACCGACATCATCAACGGAATTGCTACAAGATATAAAACAAGCGGTACACCATGCGTTAGCGCATTTGCAAGCTCTTTTCGATGATCTATTGTATCCATTATGTAGTGAATAGTTAAAAATGAATAGTGAACGGCGAAAGCCCTCAACGAAGTTAATAATAATATTAAGCAATTAACAATCAAGTACTTAGATTATGTTTGAAATAAATAAATTCAAAATTAATGCCTTAACCCACTCACTAATTCAGAAGAATCTACACAACTGCGATTTTAAGGTGTTGATTGTGTAGATTCATCTGAATTGAAAAATAAGAAAGTGCTAATCAATTAGTTAAAATTTAAATATACGCTTTGATAAAGTCTATTTTCTTCGTTTTTCATTCACTCGTGTTTATAAAAATTTTGTACTGTACAAAATTGAGGTTTAATAATGAATAACTTATTAGAAAGTTCTTAATCCCATCAAAACCATGTAAGTCCACTCAAGTTAAAGGCATAAACTATCTATCCATTGTAATAGTTTATCCTCAATAGTTTATCATTTTATGAAAAGGTCATCTATTTTCTTTTTTCTGACAGTTATTACTGTTTTTGCCATGCAAGCGCAAACGATTCCTGCGCGTGTGTTGAATACGCCTAATGTTTGCCAAGCCATTCCTTTTTTAGACACCATTTGGGGAAATGTACCGGGGGAAACCGTTACGGTAGATTCTGCGGCGCGTATCAAAAATATTTTGAGAACGCCTGTGTGCGACATCAATTTATCCAAAGAGCCTAACATTTTTCGCTTAGTCTTAGAAAACAAATTTGACAAAGATACCTACAAAAAGCACGTGGAAAGCGAAATCGGGGAGCAAATGCGAGAATATAGTTATGAAGGCGACATCATTTTTGATGTAAAAATTGACGAAGATGGGCGATATATGTCGCACAAATTATCTCCCTTAGTGCATCCTGCCTTTAAAAACCTTGCCGAAGTCTTGCCCATGTATGAATTAAAATTTCAGCCTTCTATCATCAAAGGGAAAGCAGAAGCAGCAACGGTAAAGGTCATTTTTAAAGTGAAATTGGAAGAAAATTTATTGATAGCTAAGTAAGTAGTGAATAGTTAAAAATGAATAGTGAATAATAAGAACTTGATAATCAAACATTAACGTGTAAATTATTTCCTTAATTTTTACTCACTTGTGCCTAGTTGTGAAGGAAAAAGTAATAACGGGGAATTGTGTTAAATGCTCATGGTAGTCCTAGCAAAAGAATGCTGTACGGGGCTGCCATGGGCATTTCTTAAAAAATCTTTTTCCTTTTGCCTAAAATACTGTACCTTCGAATTCATTTTAGCAGAAAATACAGATGAGTTTACAGACCATAGATATAAATCAGCCTTTAATTTGGACGCCTAAAGGCTGGAATCGAAAGCAGGGCTATCATTTAACCTTAGCGAATGAACAAATTATTGGGGAGTTGGGCTACGTTAAGGGATTTAAGCGGAAATCTTATGCTAATACACCTAATTTTTCATGGATACTAGAGCGAGCAAGCGGCTGGAGTGGCGAAATCTCTATATTTTCACAAGCAAATGGCGAAGAATCGGCTTTTCTTGAAAAGCAATTTCGAAAATATCTATTGCATTTGCGGGCATATCCCGAGCTGAAACTTCTTTTTAGGCAAAAGGGAATTTTGTTGAAAGAATGGTTTTGGGTAGATGGGATTACAGGTAAACCCTACCTCGTATTTACCCAAAAAAGTTTCTTTTTTAGTGCGTATGAAGTTGAAATTTTAGCAACGGCAGATGCACTTTCGCAAGATGTTTGGGAAATGCTCCTACCTTTAGGAA
>JBJXHA010000067.1:0-7228 GCA_046160275.1 Bacteroidia bacterium
CGGTTTCTTGCATAGTCAATAGTTTAAGCAGAGAAAATATACGAAAAGGCTGTCACTGCGAGCAAGTGAACGAGAAAAAAACGGAACGAAGTGGAGTTTTTTCGAGTGAATGCAGCGAAGCAGTCCTACTATCAGTAAACAGGGCAGTTTCACCAGAACTATTTTAATCCATACAATTATGACGAGGAGGAGAAAACCCAAAAACTTACTGCAGCTAATTCGATAGAAGAAGCAGTGCTATCATGTAAAGCGCTTTTAAAACGAGAACCTTTAAATCTCTTGGTACTCAGGGAGTTGTTGTACTGTTATCGGGTAGATAAGAACGAAGAAAAGGCAAAAGAAGTAGAACTTCGACTTGATAAAATCTTTAGAGGAATGTTATTTTCAGGAAACGGTACTTGTGACGAACCTTTTTGGGCGGTTGGTGTGCGTGAAGAATACGTTTTGTGTTCTTATTTGGGTTATCAAGTAGTTGAAGCTATAGACAATCAAAGTCCATGTGCGGGTCAAATGGCAGATAAATTACTTGCAAAAAACGCCAAAGGAGAGGATATGTATTTTTATTTTAACTATATTCCGCTTTTTAGATGGGCTCAGAAAAAATAAAGACTACGAGCAAACAAAAGCATTTCCACTAATTTTCGTTTTGAGGTTAAACTCTTAGGCTAAAAATAAGTTATAAATATAATGGGTAGTCCTCTAAATGTAATGCTCGCTAAAACCTGTAGCTGCCGCAGAAGCGCAAAAACGAAGTTTTTGCAAGTTATCGGGCAGCTAAAGCAGCCCGTACAGCATTACATTTTTACCTCTACCATATAATGATAGCATTATATCGTAAAAATAAGCCGTTGTTTAACTCCAGATTATGCGGTGTTTTCTATTTTTCACTTTGCTAGTCTGTTATTGAGCATGAAACATTCAAGACTTAGAACATTACTTATTGGTTTAGCCGCAAGCGTTATATACGCCTTTGTCGCGATGTTTATTATTTCAGCAAATCATCCTTTTACCTTGGATAACCCTTTTGTCAAGCATTTATATTTAAAACACGTTCCCTATCCGCTTTTTTTAGACTTTGTACGACCAAATCGAAGGAATGTTTTACCAATTCCAGCACCAATTTTTCACTCAGTTTCCCTCGAAAATCCACCGTATTCCAGTGTTTTTTATTCATGTGGTAGCCTGCCGTAATTTCAGAATGATGTTCTCTTAATTCTACCGCATATTCAGGGTCGCATTTTAAATTCACACTCCCCTGCTCCGAAATGCTCATCAGGGCAAACATTTTACCCGCCACTTTAAACACCAAAGTATCTTCATCAAAAGGCAAACACTCTGTAGTTTCAGGCATTGATAAACAATATTCTCTAATTTTATCAAACATAAATGACATTTCAATAAATTGAGGCTTATTCTATCGCATAAGATGTATATTTTCTCAAATTAGGCGCATGAAATGCTAACACAATGCCCTGAGGCGGCACTTGGTTAACTTCTAATTCGCCAACAAGGTCATAATCAGACAAATGCTGATGCACCCATATTTTCCCGTTTTGAACACTTACATGAAAAACAGGAAAGAAAATGCGCTTACTCTCTCTCCAACCAACAATCAAGACTTGATATTGCGCGTGTTCATCATCAAACACAAGTTGGTGTAATCGCCCACCCTTCTTTCAATAATGCTTCTTTGACTACTTCGTGAAAAACATCTTTTGCCATGGTAATGTATGCTTATAAAACAACATACAAAGATAATCTCTTTATCTAAAAAATACAATAGTAACAGCAAGTTATTTTGCATTTATCCCTTGCTTATTTCTATTTTGGAGTAAGGGATAATAATATTACAAGCCGCAGAAAAATTTTCTAAATAGCCCTATTTTTCTTTCCAACATCGCCCTCAAATACTATCAATTTCCTACTTTTCAAGTAAAAATACTAGAAATTTATCATTTTTTTGGTGGGTGTATGAAAAATATCTAAATTCGCCCCAAGATTTCTAAATTCTTGACATTTATTTAATATTCACTTTAAACAATTCTATGCGTCAACATTTTTACACAAAATTATCCATCGTTGTGTGCTTGACGTGCTTAGGTTGGCAATTTTCCTTTGCGCAGGGAATCATCTCTGGGAAAGTAAAAAACGCCAAAGGCGAGGCACTTTCAGGCACGACCCTATTAATTGAGGGACAACAATTAGGAGCATTTGCTGATGAGAATGGAGCTTACAGCATTGAGGGAGTTCCCGCAGGCTCGGCTACCGTTCTTACACAAATTTATGGTTACAAAAACGCGAAGAAGACCGTTACCGTTCAAAATGGGCAAACCGTTAACTTAGATTTCACCTTAGAAGATAGTACCTCCACCATAGACGAGGTAGTAGTTGTGGGATATGGGGTACAACGCAGAAGAGATTTAGTAGGTTCGGTAGCGAAAATTGGTAGCGAAAAGCTCAACGATAATGTAGGGATTAGTGTGGAAACGGCTTTGCAAGGAAAAGCACCAGGTATCCAAATTATTCAAGGAAGTGGTGCTGCGGGTTCTGGTTCATTGATTCGGGTACGTGGAATTGGCTCTATTTCTTCTGGGGGCGAGCCTTTGTATGTAATTGATGGGATTCCGATTTCACAAGATGTTAACGTTACGGGCGGTCTTGATGGAATGTATCCAAATGTAAACAACAATCCCTTAAATTCTATTAACCCGAATGACATCGAGTCAGTAGAAATTCTAAAAGATGCTTCAGCAGCAGCCATTTATGGTTCTCGTGCAGCAAATGGGGTGGTTTTGATTACGACCAAAAAAGGAAAAAGTGGCAACAAAAAACCACAATTCAATTATAGCTCTAGCATTGGTATTGCTCGCCCTACGCGCATTTTGCCTTTGCTAAATTCAAAAGAATTGCTGCTAGTTCGCCAAGAAGCATGGGAAAACGATGGAAATACAGGTCGTGCGCCTTTACCTTCGGTTTATAGCGGTTCGGGTTATACGCATCAAGATGCTGAAAATACCCAAACCAATTGGTATGATCATGTGATTCGCACAGGTTTAAAGCAAGAGCACTCTCTTTCGATGAACCAAGGTTCTGAAAAATGGACGAATTATGTGGGAGCAACTTACACCGACAATGAGAGTTATCTAGTAGGAAATACCATGCGCCGCTATTCTGGTCGTTGGAATATGACCTTTAAACCTATCAAATCTTTGGATTTTGGTTTTAATTCGTCCTTAGCGCAAACCAACATTGACCGCGTAAGACAAGAATTTGGTAGTCCTTTGGGATTAGCACAATCTTATGCTTTGCCGTTTTATCCTATTTATGAAAAAGATAACAAAACTTACTTCAATTTGTATAATAATCCCGTAGCGCAATTAGATTTGCAAAAATGGGAGAGCCGCGAAACGCGCACGATTAACAATGTATTTGTAAATTATCGTCCGATTAAAGGTTTAACCTTAAATGTTACAGGTAGTTATGACAACATTCG
Source organism: Bacteroidia bacterium (assembly GCA_046160275.1). Taxonomy (GTDB): domain Bacteria; phylum Bacteroidota; class Bacteroidia; order J057; family J057; genus JBJXHA01. The sequence continues at coordinate 3,494 of JBJXHA010000067.1, forward strand.
TTACAATGACTATGTGCATGAAGATTCGCTTTGGACAAGAAGTGGTGATGTAGCAAAATACTATGGCAATCGTACAAGAAACTGGAATACCTACGGAACTGCGCAGTACGATTTCAAATTGCCAAATGAAAAACACAAATTGTCTATCATGGTAGGAACGGAGTATCAAAGTACAAAACAACGCTTTGCGGCAGCTAAATACAGAGATACGAGTGAGGTAAATTATTTGGACAAACAATTGTATGCTTACAAAGATATTGATACGACAAAAGTAGATTGGTCACCTGCTGACATTAGAAAATTTGAAGATTCGACTTCTTTGGGCGACCAGTCTTTGTTTGCCAGCGTTTTTACAAGGTTAAATTATAAATATGACGACCGTTTTATCATGCAAGCTACTTTCCGTAGAGATGGTTCTTCTAAATTCGGGGCAAATCGCCGCTTCGGTAATTTCCCTTCTTTGGGCGTAGGTTATGTATTGTCAGAGGAGAGTTTCTTCAAAAATAGCGTATTAGCCAAAAGCATCAACTTTATAAAAGTGAAAGCAAGTTGGGGGGTAACAGGAAACGCAAACTTGGATTGGAGAAGACAATTTGCGACTTATAACTTCCCACCACCTAATAATCCGCTTGGAAATGGTGCATATAATAACGAGCCGATTCGCTTCCAAAACAAATTAGAGAATCCTGACTTGCAATGGGAAGTGGCAAATACCTACGATGCAGGCTTAGAAATGGGCTTCTTAAATGACCGTATTACCCTTGATTTTGCTTACTATTATCGTTTAACAACAAAAGCTGCCATTCGTACTACGGTTCAAGCATCAGCAGGAATTGACAATGTAGAATATTTGCAAAATACAGGTGAAATTATGAATCATGGGGTAGAGTTTAGCCTTAACACAACTAATATTCGTACAAAAAATTTCACTTGGAAAACGAATTTTAACATCACACGCAACACCAACAAAGTATTAGCCGTAGGAAGTGCAAGCCCTGACGCTTTGGAAGGTGGTTTTGGAGATATGCGTACGGTGGTAGGTTATCCCGTTGCAACCAATTATACCATAAAATTCTCACACATTGATGCTGCAACAGGTCGCCCTGTGTATCTCGACAAAGCTGGAAATGAAACGTTTACCTACGACCCCGCAGCAAATCGCCAAGCGGTAGGTTCTGGGATTCCTTTGTTTGTAGGTGGTTTGACAAATACCTTCAGCTACAAAGAATGGGACTTTAATTTCTTGTTTGTGTTTAATTATGGTGGTAAAATCTATGATGATGCCGCAAAACGCCAATTAGGAGTAATTACGATGGAAGATGCTTGGAATTATCGTCGCGAAATTTTAGACCGTTGGCAAAAACCAGGAGATACCGATACCTATTTGCCTAAATATACCACAGACATGAAGTATTGGGGAGGTTCGGGTAATGCTTGGCAAAACAACACTTCGCTTTGGTTAGAAAACGCCTCTTATCTTCGTTTGAGAAATATCCAATTAGGGTATAATTTGCCTATCAAACCTAATTACAAAATCAGAAGTGTGCGCTTTACTTTGACAGGCAATAACATTTGGACATTGACAGATTACACAGGTTGGGACCCTGAAGTAGTGCGTGGGGTGGACAACAACCAAAAACGTAACATTGGCGCGGCAAACAATACCTTCTTAACGCCTCCTCAAGAGAAATCTTTCTTGTTTGGGGTAAACGTTGGGTTCTAATATTTTTTACTTATATTTTGATTATCACAATGAAAAAGTTTTTTCAACTTAGCATATTAGCACTTACATTAGGCTTGTTAAATACAGGCTGTAATGATAGTTTTTTGGAAATTATTCCCCCTGACGCAATTCCCGAAGACCAATTTTTGGCATCAGCCAAAGACTTGCGCCAAGTATTAAACGGCTCTTACGATGCCCTTACTTATAGCGGTGCTTATGGAGGAATGTCTTGGTTTATTTCTGATTTGATGGCTGACCATGTTTCAGAATTGAGTGCCAAAGGAAATTTGGACTGGAACGCGCATTATACCCGTACAACCGATAACTTTTTGGGAACTACGCGCGGAATGATGACCGATTTTGGCAAAACCATTGGGCGTGCAAACTATGTACTCGACCGTTTGGACAAGTTTGAGATGACGCAAGACGAGAAAAACAAAATGAAAGGCGAGGCTTTGTTTTTACGTGCCGTTGCACATTTTGAATTAGTACGTCATTTTGCGCAACCTTATGGTTACACGGGGGATAATTCACATCTTGGGGTTGCGATTCACTTAAAATATAGCCCCGATGCGCTTGACCGTTCAACAGTAAAACAAGTCTATGACCAAGTAATTGCAGATTTGAATGAAGCAGTAACTTTATTACCTGCTAGCAATCCTGCTACTTCTGTTCCCGTAGGCGCGGCTACTAACCCACAATGGGCAAACGCAATGGCGGCAAAAGGTTTCTTGGCAAAAGTATATTTCCAAATGAATGATTTTTCTAATTGCTTAAAAAATATTAATGACATTACAAGCAGCGGAATGTTCACTTTTGACGATAGTTTGTTTACAGATAGCCTACACGCACGTTTCTCTAAATTTGGCACAACTGAAGCGGTCTTTGCTTTGACAAGTGTAGATTTTGGCTCGGATAACTCTGGTGGTACCATTAGAAATATTTATAGCAAAGGAAATCTACAAGGTGGGAAATTATCGGAGTATATTGCGCAAAGAATGACAATAGAACCGAATGACAAGCGCGGTAAAAAGTGGGTGAACGGCAATATATTAACGAAGTTTTTGGACAGAGATGTGCAAACACAAATGCAGGTAACGGTTCTTCACTTGACCGAGTTAATGTTGATGAAGGCGGAGTGTATGGCGGAAGGTGATGGAGATTTGACCGAAGCAGCGGCTTTGATTAACAAAATCAATGTGCGAGCAGGTGTACCTCAAATTTCAACCTTATCTAAATCTATCGTGATTGCCGAAGCGCGCAAACAACGTGAATTAGAAATGGTGGGTGAAGGCAATCGTTTTCATGAATTGAAACGTCAAGCCGTACGCGATAATCCGAACTTGTTAATTCGTGGTTCTATTTGGAATTGCAATGGCATGGTGAATCAAATTCCTGATAATGAGCTGACAGGCAATCCCAACATGAAACCAAATCCTGTGGGAGGTTGTTAATGCATTAGACCGACTAAGGCTTTAATTAATTTTAGTAAATTAATTGCACTTAAGATGCTTGTTGTATGGGCTGCTTCAGCTGCCCACCATTGGCAAAAACTTCGTTTTTGCGCTGATACGGCAGCTAAAGCAGCCGCTACATAAAAGCGCGTTTATTTAATTGATTTTAATAAAACCTTAGTAAGGCTAAAAAGGCACATTTTTTCTTTTTATTTTAAACTTTTAATGAATATGCAAAAAATAGTTTTCTTCTTTTTTCTTCTTGCCCTTGTTATTTCAGGTTGTAAAAAACCTGAATACGAGTTTGGCGACCTGCCCGACCGCTTTAAAGCGATGGAAGGCACGTTTAAACTAACGAAAGTAGAACAAATTGATGAGCAGCAAAAAGACCAGTCGCGCAAAAAATTAAATGTATCTCAATTTATGGGCGCAAATCCTTCTGTTTTGACCTTATCTAAACCTAATACTTTTGCGATTTCTCGTAATGATACGCCAGATTTAATGGGCTTAAAAAATGATAATTTTTCTACGACTTGGACTTTTGATGATGACAAGATC
>JBJXHA010000068.1:0-5936 GCA_046160275.1 Bacteroidia bacterium
GGACAACAGTAAGCACAGGCAATACGATTAGTAATTGTGGCGATTTAACTTGGGATTGTAGCGGTTCGGGCGGAAGCGGGCAAAGTTGTAGCAATTTTACGGTAGATGCCCTTTCTCCTTCTGCTTCTGTTAGCAAAACAGCACAAAGTACTCCCTTAACGGTTGCGGGCATTCAGCGTTATAGTTTTGCCCTAACTAATACAGGAAATGTAGCACTTAGCAATTTTCGCCTAACTGATGCGATTCCTTTGAATATAAACTTGACAAAAATAGAAACAGGGGTTTATTCTGGTACTTCAAGCCCCATTATTGTAAAATACACCACGAATGCAAGTGGAGGTACTTACTTAACTTGGCCTTATGGACCTTATACTAGCTCCACAAATTCTACCTTAAATATTTCTGATATAGGCTTAACCGCAGGACAATACGTTACAAATGTGCGTATAGAATATGGAACTGTTCCCGTAGGTTGGAGTGCGACTACCACCCCAAAAGTGTGGGGAACAGTCATTAACCCTGGCAATACAGGGGTAAGTATTTCTGCGGGCGCAACAATTGCTAATACGGCTGCTGTAGACTATGATTATTTAGGAACACCAGCAACTGTGAACACTTCCGCTAATTTCATTTTCAATGTGCCGCCTTTGCCTAATTCAAATGAGATGATTGTGGCGAAAACCATTTCAGGTACAGCTCAAAGTACTTATGCAACGGGCGATTCTATTCAGTTTAAAATTGAGATAGAAGCAAAAAGTTCAAGTTTTGTAAATCCTGTACTAACTGACTTATTGCCTATTGGGATTGACTATAAAGCAGGAAGTTGGGGCTATGATAACTCCTCTGGTGGCTATACCAACCCAAGTGTAATGCCTAATTTTCAAGCACTTACTAATTATAATGGAACAGGCAGAACCCTTTTGCGATGGAGTTGGACAGATATGACGGCGAGTGGTGGCACGAATGCGGCTTTCACATTTTCAAATGGACAAAAGTTTGCCATTAAATATAAAACAACCGTTACTGCAGCTGCCTTAGCAGGCACAAATACCAACCCTGCACAGATTCAATCTGATTTTATGAACATCCCTAGCGGTGGTTGTAAATCTCCTGCGGTGCGCACTGCCGATACCCAAGACTTAGATGGCGATGGCAATACCACAGAATTTACTTGTAAATGTTCTTGCGTAAATTTTACCGTAGCAAGTACCACAAGTTTGGAATCTATAAAATGGGATCAAGGGGAATTAGATGTTACTTGGTTAAAATATCCTGATGTAGCTACTACCGTGCCTGGCGGAACAGTAGATTATCAGTTGAGAGTAAAAAATAAGGGAAATATTTCGATGAAAGACATTCTTTTTGTAGATATTTTGCCTCACATCGGGGATAAAGGAGTAGTAGTTGCGGCAGCAAATCGTCTTTCAGCGTGGCAACCTGTGCTTATTGCGCCTATCAATGCACCTGCAGGTGTAAAAGTATATTATAGCACCGAACAAAATCCTTGTCGCAACGAATTAGCAGGCATTAATCCTACGCCTTTCCCAACGGGTTGTGTGGATAATAGTTGGTCGCTTTTTCCACCTAGCAATATTACAGACGTGCAAGCCGTAAAATTTGACTTTGGTACTTTTATTATGAACCCTGCAGATGAAATTGTGTTAGATTGGAAAATGATTGCCCCCCCAAATGCACCACAAAATAATGAAGTGGCTTGGAACTCATTTGGCTATATCGCTACCCGAACTGACGATAACACCGTTTTATTACCTGCCGAACCTGTGAAAGTAGGTATCAAAATTCAAGCGCAACAACCTGGCATTATTGGGGATAAAGTGTGGTTAGACAGTAATCAAAATGGCATACAAGACATAGGAGAAGCAGGAGTTGATGGCGTTACCGTAGATTTGTACCAAGACAATGGAGATGGTGTAGCCGATGTCCAAAATGATTTATTGCTTAGTTCTAAACTAACCTTTGATGGGGGATTATATGTTTTTACAGATTTAGCAGCAGGGGGGTATTTTACTGTTTTTCATATCCCTGCCACCTACGGTATTTCTCCTAAAGATGCCACAACCTTAGATGACCAAGATTCTGATGGTACTTCTTCTTTTATAAACAACGAAGAATTAGCGATTACACAAGTGGTACAAATTGCAGCAAATGATATTAATAAAACGTTAGACCAAGGCATTTTTCCGCAACCTGTGGGTGCACTAGGTGGCTATGTTTGGGCTGATATAAATGCAAATGGCACGCAAGATGAATCCACAATTGATGGTTTGAATGGGATTACGGTTAGCATTTATCAAAATACAAGTGGTACAGCCAATCCTGCAACAGACTTACTCATTGCTACACAAAGTACGCAAGCCGATAATGCTGGCAGACCTGGTTATTATCTTTTTAATGACCTAACGCCTGCCAATTATTATGTCGTTTTTACCCTTTCAAATGGTGCGACTTTTACCACACGCGGCATAATTGGTACATCTGATATAGGCGACTCTGACCCAAATACAACTACGGGTATTACAGAAATTACAAGTATTCTTGCTTCGGAAGTAGATAAAACTTGGGATGCGGGGCTGATTGTTCCTACGGGTACATTAAGTATAGGTGATATTGTTTGGATAGAAACGGACAATGATGGACTGTATGAATTGGGAAGTGGCGAAACAGGCGTTAATGGTGTCTTAGTTAACCTTTATAAAGACACCAACGGCGATGGCTCTTTTACCCCCACAGTTGATGCTTTGTTTAAAACAACCACAACCTTCACCAAATCAGGGGAACTAGGGTATTATATTTTTAATAACTTACCTGCTGGAAATTATATCGTACAGATTGATAATAGCAACTTTAATACTGGCGATGTCTTAGATAATTATGGCAGCAGCACAGGCAACGGCATTGCACCCGACCCAGATAACAACCAAAACAATGATGATAACGGTGAACATTTGCCCAATTATGGGGTTGTAAGCCAAGCGATTACCCTAAGTACAGGCGGCGAGCCTACGAATGATGGTGATAGCGACAACAACACAAACCGTAGCCTTGACTTTGGTTTTTACCTTAGCCCTTGTCCTACAATCCTTGCTTTGTCTGCGAATGATGCGCAAGTTTGTAGTAGTTCTCCTAATACAAACCTTAGTGTGCAAACGAATAATACGGAAACTGCGGGTATTACCTTTTTGTATTACACAAATGCCACAACTAATCCTTATGATGGCAATCAGGCGGGAATTTTGGGTACAGCAACAGGAAATGGAACAACAGCAAGTTTAACAGGGATTATTTTACCTAATACAGTAGCAACGTATTATGTTTATGCTATTTTGCCCAACTTGCCTTCTTCGCCTGCTTGTCGTCCAAGTGCAGCTACGACTATTCAGGTAATAGATTGTTCTTGCCAAATTAACACTGCCAACTTAGATGTATTTTGCCACGACAATGGTACGCCTCTCACCTCTGCCGATGATTATATGCAGATTTATCTTCGTCCTACAGGGCAGTTTTTAGGATTTAATGGCTATAATTATACAGGTGCATTTACCGGAACTGCAAATTATGGTGTTACTACCTATTTGCAATCAGCAGCAGGAACAGCAGGCGCAGGTAATTTAACACTTACCATTACCGACATAGATAATTCTACTTGTAGTTTAAACGCAGTTATCATTGACCCTGGCGTTTGCTCTTGCGATATAATTGCCGCTATTGCCAAATCTAATGATTTGTCTTGTCCAACACCCACAGCAACCCTCACAGCAAGTCCAGCATCAGGCGTTTCTTATTTATGGGACGATGGTAGCACAAATTCAACAAGAGTTGTTAGTGCCGCAGGAACATATAGCGTAATGGTAACAGATGCTGCAAGTAATTTGTGTTCGGCTTCGGCAAATGTAACGGTAAATAGCACGATTTCGGTGCCACCTTGTGTGCCAATAACGATTCAGAAAACGAAGTAACTAATTATAAGTTAAGGCGAAATAAAAAAGGTGATGGTGCAAAACTTGCGTCATCATCTTTTTTGTTGAATTACTAAATAGTTTATTATTAGCGTTTTATAACTAGATGATGTTTAAACATCATTACTTTTATTGAAACTAAATAAAGTGTGATACTATCCATACAAATTAAATTATCATTTTTAAACTAAAATAACTGTTTTCTTACATATCTATCAAAATGTAGCCCAAAAAGCATTAATTTTGCTTTACCATTGAATATCTCGACTGAATTAATCATCAATGCTTTTTGTATTATCTCCTTTAACACTTGTGTATCTTTTCAAAACACTAAAAATTTGGGTATTGTGATTGAGCTAACTGAAAATATACAACCAAAATAATGGTTTTGTATTTGAATCATTACCTTTCCTTGTTAGGAAAGTTGTTAAACATTAAGAAGCAATGCTTTTTAACCTTTTAAAACTTATATTCTTGTATGAATAATAAAACAGGCATCTTTTTCTTACTAAAAACGTTGACATTAGCCGTTTTTTTTTCCATTTGTATCGTAAAGCAGATTCAAGCCCAAAGTATCACGCAAAGCATACTTACAGGCAGCGATGATGCGGAGGAGGCAGGTCCTGACGCATTCGGGACATACTATAATGGTAAAATGGACATTTCAAGCACTGATATTGAGCTAGGTCAGGATTTTGACGATGGTAGTGGTTATTATACGGGCACGCAAAAAGTGGGCTTACGTTTTACAGCAATGACTATTCCTCAAGGGGCAGTGATTACCGGAGCATACCTCACTTTTAGAGCGATAGATCCGGATAATCCCAATTTGAATACGGGTACTTTTAATCTGACCATACAGGGGCAACTTGCCGCTAATGCAGCTACTTTTACTACTACTAACAATGATATTTCCAGCAGGGCTTTGACTACAGCTTCTACGGCTTGGTCGTCTTCGACTGCATGGGTAACGGGAACAGATTACAACTCTCCAAGCATAGTTTCTACTATTCAGGAAATTGTAAATCAAGGTGCCTGGGCTTCGGGTAATGCAATAGCGATCATTATTTCTGGTACAGGTAGTCGTTCGTCTGATTCTTATAATAGTTCTCCTGCTACTGCGGCGAAACTTACCGTTACTTATACGCCAGCTTCGCCAGGAGGTGTAGGTTCAGCAGCTTTTTGGTTCAAAGCCAATACAGGTACCAGCACAACCACTAATGGTGGAGCAGTAGCCACTTGGAATGACCAATCGGGCAATGCAAGAAATGGCACAGGTGTAAATTCTCCTTTATATAAAAGCAATACCACAGACAATATCAATTTTAATCCGATAGTTGAATTTACCAATGCAAGCTCAAAATATTTTACCTTACCAAACGGATCCTTTCCAACAGGTGCTGCGGGCTATGGAATGTATGCGGTAACACAACCCAATAACTTAGGAGGGATTCGGGCGATTGTAGGAGCAGGAACAGCCGCAACCAATCAAGCGGTTTTTTTAGGGTTAAATAATGGTATGATGCCTCATTATTACTTTGGCAATATTTGGAACCCTGCTGCTACAGGGGTTTCTTCGGGTTTAACCTTATTAACAGGACATTCTTACAATGCTACCGAGTCTCGACAGATAGATTTATTTGGAAGAAGAATTGCAACAAATACAGCAGCAACACCTAATATTAGTACTGCAAGCAATAGATTGGGTTCGGCCTATTATAATGGAGATTATTTTGATGGGAAAATAGCGGAGGTTATTTTATATCCTATAGACCAAAATGCAACAGAGCAAAAAAGAGTAGAAAGTTACCTTGCCATAAAGTACGGTATCACACTCGACCAAACCGTTGCAACAAATTACCTTGCTTCCGATGGAACGACCATTTTTTGGAATGGAACGACTAATAGCTCGCATAAGAATAATATTACGGGTATTGCAAGAGATGATGCCTCCGCCTT
>JBJXHA010000069.1:0-3633 GCA_046160275.1 Bacteroidia bacterium
AGAAGGTTTGTGAGACAAACTACCTGTTTTTCTAAAAAGGAGGAAAATCATAGAGCTGCTTTCGCTATCATCGTACAGCAACGTAACTATGCTTATCATACATTTTAATACACAACCACTTATTTTATTCGCATTACTTAATATTATTCACTATTCATTTTTAATTATTCACTACTTAACCGTATGATATATCACATTGCCGACATCGCCGCTTGGGAACACGCCTTGCTTTCTACGCATTATTCACACCCCACTTTGGCAAGCGAGGGTTTTATTCATTGTTCGACTGAGGCGCAACTTGTGAACACAATGAATCGCCATTTTGCGGAACAAACGGAACTGCTTGTATTAACCATTGTCGAAAAATTTGTGAGAACAAAGTTAAAATGGGAAGAATCTTCTCATAATGAAACCTTTCCCCATATTTATGGCAGAATCCCTTTAGAAGCGGTAGAAACGATTTCAAAATGGGCAAAAAATGCAGAAGGTGTATGGGAAAAAGAGTAGGAAACAGTACTCAATTAACAGCAAACAGTTGTTAAAAATGGATTCATTTTTGATATTTTTTTGATATATCTAAAAAATATAACTACCTTTGCGCGGCAAATATCTATTCCTAATTTTATAGGATAATATTCCATTATCGAGGATTCTTTAAGAGAAGTTTGATAATTGTTTACTGATAACTGATTACTGATATTTGCCATGTTTGAAAACAAAATTCTTTATCAAGGACTGACCTATGATGATGTCCTCCTTATTCCGAATTATTCGGAAATTCTGCCGCGTGAGGTAAACGTTTCTACCTTCCTAACTCACGAAATTCGCTTAAATGTTCCAATTGTTAGTGCTGCGATGGATACCGTAACTGAACACGATTTGGCAATTGCTATGGCTGCCGAAGGTGGTTTGGGTTTTATTCATAAAAATATGAGCATCGAAAAGCAGGCAGAAGAGGTGAGAAAGGTCAAACGCTCTGAAAGTGGAATGATTGTCGATCCGATTACGGTGCAACCCGAAGCAACTTTGCGCGAAATCGTGAAATTAATGAAGGAACAAGGCATTGGCGGCATTCCGATTACGGATAAAACAGGGAAATTAGTGGGCATCATTACGAATCGTGATTTGCGTTTTCAGGCAGCAGATAACCGCACCGCAAAAGAGCTAATGACTTCTGAAAACTTGATTACTGCACCTGCAGGCGTTACGATGGAAGAGGCTGAGAACATTTTGCGAGCGCATAAAATCGAAAAACTGCCTATCGTTGATGCGCATTATCGTCTTGTAGGATTGATTACTTACCGCGACATTATTAAAAAGAGAAATTTTCCTAACGCTTGCAAAGACCATTTAGGAAGACTAAGGACTGGGGCTGCGGTAGGGGTTACACCTGAAATTTATGATAGAATCGAAGCCTTGATGAAAGCAGGCGTAGATGTTATTGGCATTGACACCGCGCATGGACATTCAAAAGGAGTGCTTGATGTGGTGAGAAATGTGCGTCAAAAATGGGGCGATTTGCAAATTGTGGCGGGAAATGTGGCAACTGCGGAAGGTGCAAAGGCTTTGATGGAGGCAGGTGCAAATGGAATTAAAGTAGGGGTAGGACCTGGTAGTATTTGTACGACTCGCGTAATTGCAGGGGTGGGTGTACCCCAACTTTCGGCTGTCATGGAGGCATACAAAGGCGTAGAAGGCAAAGTGCCAATTATTGCTGATGGGGGCATTAAATTCTCGGGCGATATGGTGAAGGCACTTGCAGCAGGAGCAAATGTGGTGATGGTAGGTGGTTTGTTGGCTGGAACAGACGAAAGCCCTGGCGAAACGATTTTGTACGAAGGTCGTAAATTCAAATCTTATCGTGGTATGGGTTCGATTGAGGCGATGAAACAAGGCAGCAAAGACCGCTATTTTCAAGATGCCGAAGATGATGTACAAAAGCTTGTACCTGAAGGAATTGAAGGGCGAGTACCTTATAAGGGAAAAGTTTCGGAAGTCATTTATCAACAAGTAGGAGGTATCAAAGCAGGTATGGGCTATTGTGGGGCAGGGGATTTAGATGCCTTAAAAGCCTGTCCTTTCGTGCAAATTACCAATGCGGGTTTAATAGAAAGCCATCCGCACGATGTTCAAATCATGAAAGAAGCACCGAATTATCATAAATAATAAGGGCTTAAGTAGGTGATAAGTGATAGTTTATAGTTGAAATAAAAGATAAGATATTGATTATTAGTATTTTGATTTATTTTTATGTCATAAACTAATTACGATCGTGTTCTTATCTAATAAAAAGGGGCTGGATAAAAAGGCTAATTTACAAAAAACATTGTTCATTGTGGTTGCTTTTTTATTATGTTCTACGTAAAAAGTTCGGAACTATTCGAAGAGTTCCGAACTTTTTATCCAGCCCATTTTTCAATACAAAAAAATATTTCAATAAGATGATGCAACATAGAATAGAATCCATCACCGAGAAAAAATTAGTAGGAATGAGCCTAGAAATGTCTTTGGTAGAAAACCAAACCGCAGTTTTGTGGCGTAGTTTCATGCCTAGGCGAAAAGAAATCTTGCATACATTGTCGAATGACTTGATTTCTATGCAAGTATATGCGAAATTAGCTGATATTCAAACCTTTCAACCTGCGGTTGTGTTTGAAAAATGGGCAGCTGTAGAGGTAAGCGAATGGGCGGAAATTCCCGAAAAAATGAAAACTTTTGCCTTGCCAAGTGGCTTGTATGCGGTATTTTCGTACAAAGGCACTGCGGCTCATGCACCCGAAGCTTTCCAGTACATTTTTGGCGTTTGGTTGCCCTCCTCCGAATTTGAACTAGATCATCGCCCACATTTTGAAGTGTTAGGTGAGAAGTATAAGAATAATGACCCAGATTCGGAAGAAGAAATTTGGATTCCGATTCGTATTAAATAACGAGTAATTTTTATTTACAAATAAATATGAAGTACCTACCAATTATTCTTTTTATTATGTCTCTTTTTTGCGGTGCTTGCTATTCCACAGGAAAGAGAATATTTGACATTAAAGTAGGGGAGAAGGTCAAAATTACGCTGAACGAAAATGGAACCACAGGATATAGGGTATGTTGGTTGAATCAAAAGCATTGTTCGGCAATTTCCTTAACAAAAGAAGATGCAGGAAATGATTTGATTGGAAAGTTGAAGATAATGCTGGAATATGATGGGGTTGGGGGAGACCGTTCTTTTGTTTTTGTGGGAAAAAAAATAGGAACGGATACCCTAACGTTTAGTAGGTGTCCCGTAGCAATAGAAAAAAAACCTTGTCAAGCTTTTGCCAATGATTCTACACCTGTTGAAGATACTTACATTATTTCTGTAAGCCCTTAGTTTGTTTTATTCAACTTCCTCAAAATCAATATCTTCTGCGAAGTCTGTAGCTTTAGGTTTGGGCTTTGCTTCTTCTCTATTTTTGGGTGCAGAAACCTATACCTCTTTGTCTTGGTAAATATTTTCGCGGAAAGGCTCGCGTTCAAAATTGCGCTCATAATCGCGCGTTTGTCGCTGAAGGTCATCTTTCATTTTCTCCAACATCGTTTTTTGCAAAGCGCGCAAAATCAAACCGCCAAACATTTTCAGCGACCAACGAATAATCAAAATAA
>JBJXHA010000070.1:0-13324 GCA_046160275.1 Bacteroidia bacterium
GAGTATAATGGATATTCTTGGAATGGAATAGACAAGTTGTATTGCCCTTTCCTAATTATGAATTTTTTCTTTCATGAAAAATTTGGAAAATACTGGTACGAAACAGGAACGCCCAAACTTTTGCTCAAAATGTTGCGCAAAGAAAAAGTGCTGCCCTTTGAATTAGAGGAGATTAGGTCGCATGAAGGGCTACTTTCAAATTTGGATATTTATGCGATTGATTCCATTGGAATGTTGTTTCAAATGGGATATTTAACGGTAAAAAGAGTGAAAATGCGTATGGGTGAAGCTACTTATTATCTTTCGTACCCTAATAATGAAGTGCGTTATGCTTTTGAAAAAGACATTTTAGCCAATTATTTAGACCAAACCGAAGGCGCGATTGATAGAAATTATATCCTTAAATTGCGCGATGCTTTGGAAGAAAATGATGTACCTACTTTTATCCAAATTTGCCAATCGGTTTTTGCTTCCATCGCTTACCAGCAAATTGCAAACAGCGATGAAGCGGCTTTTCATGCAATTATGCACTTGCTAGTAAAATTAACAGGTTTGCGCGTTGTGCCAGAAGTTCCACATAATAAAGGAAGAGCTGATAATTTTATTTTTATGGACGAGCGTACTTTTATTCTGGAATATAAATTTAACGGCAAAGCAAAAGATGCTTTGCAACAAATTATTGATAAAAATTATGCACAACCTTTTGAAAATGATGGATTTCCGTTTACTTATATTGGCATTAATTTTAATAGCGAAAAGCGAAACATTGATGAGTTTGAGTGTTTTCCGAAACCTACTATATAAAATAAGCTAGGGGGCTATTTTTTCTTCTTTTTCCTTCTAAACAACTCACCGAAGGAATCGAAGTCATTTTTGTAGAAAACCCCTGCGCCTGTTTGGTTGCCGCCTGTGAGTTGTCCTGTTTGGTTATTTCGATAAAAAACCTCAAAAATCCAGTCGCCTTTTCGGGAATTATATTGTGCTAAGGAGTCATTTAAGAAAGAACGGAGCTTGGTTTTAATGCTCACATTCCCTACCGAAAAGTTGGTGTTTTGCCCTACGAGCGTTCCATCTCGCTCAATTGTTACACGATCATTGAATAAATTTGCGGAGATTTGCAGCGTAACATCTGTAAAAGTATTAGAACCAACTGCTACATTCACTTTATTGCCCACACTCTTTGCTAACCAATAGTTTAACTGATTACTGAGCAATTCCGAAACGCTATTAATTGCCGTATTTACCCCCAAGTTTCCCGCACTTGCCGAACCCGCAGGCACAAATTGCCCTGTAGTTAGCAAAAAGAATACTTGTTTATTTAACTCTTGTTGGTCATAACTAATGGTTTTGAGGTAAGCACTCAAATCTGTGCCTAAATCAGAGGCATTTGTAGAGGTTTGCGAAGGTTCAATAGACAAACCGATATTAGGTTTCATCAACTCACCTTGCAAATTCATTACTACATTTACATTTGTTCTCAAAGGTTGTGTCGTGTTCAAGATAGGTTGCACATTGGTATAAATCGGGTAATATGCCTGCATATCAAGTTGTGCATTAAACGGATCGCCATTCCAAATAACTTTTCCGCCGGGTTTGACGAAAAACTTTTTGTTTACAAAGTTTTGAACGGTAAATAAATAATCGCCTTGCACAATTTCATAGTTTCCATACATGAAAAAATCCCCTTGCGGTGTGAGGTTCATTTGTAATGTCCCATTTCCACGACCTTTAATAATGTCGCCCAAACGCTCATCGAAAACCAATTCTACCCAAGCATCTTCCGTTGCTTGCACATTAAGATTGACGTTAATCCCCAAAACATCTACTTTTTTTGAACCAAGATTCACAGATTCCCCGTTAAAGTGAATGTAATCAGGTTTATCCATCGCATCATCATCAGAAATAGGAATATAAAGATGAGAACCCTTACCTGTAATGCCAAAAGCATCAATATCAAGTTTTTTCAATGAACCACTAATCGAAGCGAAGCCACTTTTAATAATCACGGGGCCATAAAAAGCACCTTTATCCTCTTTTTTTAGGTTCATAATTAAGAAATCTGAGATTTTCCGAAATTGCAAATCAAATTGAAAATCCTTCATTCCTTTATGATAAATCGCACCGTAAAATTCTGCTGTATTCTTATTTTCGTCTTCAATAATAATAGGTTTAATGCTGGCGATTTCCATTCGGTCAATGTCAAAATTAATTTCCCCATTACACAAGTATTTGGTTTTGAAGAAATTAAATCCAAATCCTGCATCTTTTAAAATACCTTTTCCAAGTACAATAGGATTGCTACTACTACCCGAAATTTGGAAGGATTTTACCTCCAAGCCACCTTGTAAATCAGAAAGTTGGTCTTTCACAAAAGGGGTGATATAACTTAAGGGCAGTTGCGTAACGGAAGACATATTAAAGGCTAACATATCTTTTCCATAATTATAATTTCCTGACAAATCCAACAAGGTTCCCGTTCTGTCCACCAATTTTGCATCAACATTTACGCGTTTATTCTCGCCTTCCCAGTCGCCATCTACTACAATATCCCCGTATTTATAGTCATCTAATGAGAAATTTTTAAAAACGCCTTCAAAAAATACTTTGGGCGTGTTAAAGATATTTTGCAAAAACACCTTTGCATTGAGTTTTCCATCTAATTTATAGCCAATATCAACGTTGGCAAATTTATTAATCAATTCCAAACCAATGTTGTTCGCCGAAATATTCAGAGAGTCTGTTGCATCTTTAGAAAGTACACCATCAGCCAAGAACTGTTGATTTAGATTTTTTTCAAAAAAGCCTAAATTACTAAAAATGAAATATTGTTTAATAGGGAAAGAGGTGATTTGATTCCCCGCTAACACTTCCCATTCATAGATTTTATCTTGAAGCGGCATGATAAACTTCGAGCCTTTCTCAAATTGGCTGATGATTTTTCCGTCCAAATATAAGCGAGATGCTGCCGTAAAATCGGCAATATAACCCGTTTTATCCTGTCGTGCATTCACCTCCGTTTTGATAATATCCCCATTCCAGTCCACCACCAAGTTCGATTTGTCTATAATAAAAGAAGCCGTATCATTAAATACGCGACACACTTTTTCGTCGGGATTCTCACATTTTAGCAAATAAAAATGGTCATAATCCACTTTCCCGCTGAGGTATATATTCCCCAAATCAATTTGTTGTGGGCGCGCGTCTTTTGTCAATGCCACCACAATGTTAGGTTTTTTTAGAGAATATACATCATAAAAAGAAGAATCAGCGTTATAATTGAGTTGTAAATTGTCTTCTCCTTCGGCATTATTGGGTATATGTAAATTTACGCCCAATAAACTTTTGTCAGCAACATAAATAGGCTGGTCTAAAAAGTCGAAAACTTGGTTTGCCTCTTGCGTTGCACGATAAAAAAGGTGCAATTTCATGGGATTTCCTGTGAAAATTTTCTTTTTATAATAATCTTGCAATAAGGAATCGTCATTAATTAGAAAAAGCTTTACCTCATCGTATAACTGCGTAAATTTGGGTTGCAAATCATCAAATTTGAAGAAACCTGTAACCATCGCATTTCCCCAAGAGCCATCTATTTTTAAAAAGGTGGAATCATTGAAGTTTTGCTTATTTACAGTTAACTGATTGACATTCAAATCTTTTCCCCTTGTAACAAACTGCAAATGTGCTTTACTTAGGTCTGCTTTTCCAACCAAGTTATCTAAGTTATTTCCTTGAATATCCGCGTTTACAATGGAAGAAGCAATGATATGTTCTTTGTCATAAATTTTATACTTTTTAAAGTCTAAGTTTTCGACAGTTCCTTTTAGAACATAATGCTTTTGGTTAATATTTAGGTGTAATGTATCTGCGTAAACTTTTGTTTTTCCATCTTGAAAAAAGCCATGTCCATAAATACTTTGGTTGGCAACGGCAAATTTACCCTCCAATTTTTCGATTTTATACCCCATAATTTCGGTATTCGCTACCGAACCTTCGTATTCTATGCCTAATTTTTTCCAATCTATGCCCCTGCCATTTACACGCCCTTTAAAAGTTAGGCTTTTAGAAATCGGGTCAGGTGTGAGAGCAAGCGCATCTAAATTAAAATTGCGAACGTCTATAAACCCTTGATATTCATATTCTTGTATTCCCCCAAAGGGAGGGATTTTTAGATGAATGTCGCAAGTAATTTCGCCAATAGAAGTAACAGCATCAGCACGTAAATCGAAGTCATAATAATGTCCTTTAAAATAACCTTTTGAGGTAATATTGTCGCTAATTTTTCGATTTGGAATAAAACCAAAAGCATCGAGGTTTAGATTTTTAGTACTAAATTCGCCTTCAAGCGTGAGGTTTTCAGGTTTTTTCATGGGAATAAAAACCTTCATATCCACCGCAACATCTCCTAAAGGCGTTTGGGCTTCCGTTTTGGTGTAAAAATCGTAATATTTTCCTTTAAAATAGCCTGTCGAAGTTAAATCTTTGCTTAATTTTAAGCTAGGAACGATGCCAATTTGGTCGAAATTAAGGTGTTCAGTTCGAAATGTGCCATCAAGCGTAAGGTCATCAGGTTTTTTCATGGGAATAAAAATTGCCATGTCGACTGCTGCCAAACCTAAGGGCGTTTTTAGCGATAAATCTGTTTTGAAATCGTAATATTTCCCAACAAAAGTCCCTTTTAAATCAGATTTTCCAATTTGATGAAAGAAGTCAGGAAACTTTGTTTGGGGCAATAAGCGACACAATTCATCACCCGAAACTTTTCCTCTGCGGATATTCACATCTAGCCAAAAATTGTCTCCTTTATCCCAGTCTAATATTTTCACATTACCATCTAACTCAATGTCTTTTCCATATTTGGCTTTTAAAACTGCTTGTTGAATACCCGTAAAACTGCCTTCCGCATGACCTTCTAGGTTTACAACGCCACGAACAGGAATAGGTGGAACGAAATGGTCTAGGATGTCAAAGGCAAAGCTAGATTTTTGAAAATCAGCGATATAAATGGATTTTCTGCTGTTGATAATGCTCTCATCTCCTGAGATAATTTGGGCTAAGGAATGTTTAGGAAATGCCGCTTTTAGGTTAAGGTTCGTTTTCCCTGAAATTAGAGATAAAGAGTCTATTTTTAAATTCGGCATTTCAACGCGCTTGCCATCAAAATCGCAAATTTCCTTACTTACATCTCGAATATTTGCCTTAAAATGTTTGAGTTTGAAGCCTGAATTTTTTTCTTCTACCTGTAACTCCTTGATTTTCAAATCTAAAACGCCATCATCAGAAAGAAAAAATGTGGTCATTAAGTTCAACTTCTCTACCTCAAGATTGGCATAATTCAAGAGAGGGGCAGTTTTATCAGCAAAATCTAAGTTAGTAGAATCTATGAAGCGAAATTTTCCATTTTCAATAGAAACATCAGAAAGTTGAATGTCAAAATGAAAAGGGGACTCCGTTTTTGTCGTATCTTTTTTCTTTGAAGACGAGAAAAGTTTAGCTAAATTTAAGGTAGAATCCTTTACGCTTTTATAAAGATAAATATTGGGTTCTTGCAACTCAATCTCTTGAATTACAATATGATAGACATGCTTATTTTTGTAATATAAATCTTCGATAAATGCGCGAAAAGGAAAGCCGATCAAGCCAATTTTTAGGCTTTTTACTTGAATTGCGGGAATATTTTGTTTGTCGTAAATCGCTACATTTTTCAGAATTGCCCATTTCGGTAAACCAATATCTACAAAACCAATTTCTACTTTTGTGCCTAATTCTTTTTCTAAAAAAGTGCGCGCATATCTCACTAATCGGGTCTGCACAGGCGGCAAAGCCAAAGATGCAACCAGACCTAACACAATGATTAGCAGCAAAGTGAGGGAAATGAATCCCCATTTGAATAACCTTCCTAAGATTTTACGTGCTTTTTTCAAAACAGTCGCAATTTACGAAAAAAATAACACTTTTAAAAATTCCTTCCCAATGCAAAACTTAACATAATCGTTTGCCATCTGCCATCATCTAGCCCTGCCGCAACCTCAGCACGAATAACATGTGCCAAAAAATAGGCTTTTACGCCTGTTCCGAGCGATAAAATATAGGGGTCTCGAATGGTTTGCAAATTGACCGTAACAGCAGGATTCGTAATCGTTTGTACATCGCTTGGCTCTTTGCCCGAAAAAGGCAAAGCCTGCGTCCAAACTAATCCCATATCTGAAAAGGTAAACCATTCAAATTGATATAAACGGTTTTCGTTTAAAACGCCTTTGTATGACTTACGCAATGGTACACGAAGTTCTGAGTTGATTAACAAGTATTTAGACCCTAAGCGACCACCAAAACCAAAACCTCTGATGGGTAATACAAATTCTTGCAAACCAAAC
Organism: Bacteroidia bacterium; assembly: GCA_046160275.1. Taxonomy (GTDB): domain Bacteria; phylum Bacteroidota; class Bacteroidia; order J057; family J057; genus JBJXHA01. The sequence goes on from JBJXHA010000070.1 coordinate 6,372, forward strand.
ATCGTTACATCGGTATCTAAGCCCCTTGAGCGCAAATTAGAAAAAGGGCGAGAACCAAAAAAGTAACCCGTCAACATATTATCTATGCCACCCACATAAAAGTGTTGGGTTTTACCACCAAAAGCATAAGTTCCTTGCAAGCGATTAGCCCAAATGATTTTCCGATAAACGGGAGTATAATGTTTTATATCAAAGCGAACACTACTAAAATTATATCCCTTTTGTTGCAGAGATAGGTAGTGATTTGCCATAACTTCATACGAAACCCCTTTTCTTGGGCTGCCATCAACATATAAAACCTTATCATGCGCTAGTTTTAACGAAGATTGTAGCAATTTGTTGGATTGATGCGCGGGTTTTGGCGGTGCCATCAATATCAAATCTTTGCGGTCTAAGCTATGAAATGTTTCGCTCATCTCAAACCTCGTATAAGCACTGATAGGATAACTTAGCCCAACTTTAGCGGATAAATTGACATAACGATACAAAATTGTATCATTTAGCATTGTGTTCGCTGTGTTTTTTGCCCAGTTTTGATAAAAGTAATTTTGTCCTTTTAACTGCACATAAAAGTCAGGTTTGAGCTTTAAATATTGATATTTTAGGCTACCTTCTGCATTTTTGAGATTAAAATAAGGAATCGCTTCTATCTCCAAACGATGGTTTTTTTGCATATCTGTAAATGCAGCCCCCAACGAAATGCCCATTCTTGGAACGGGGTTAAAGCATAATGATAACCTTAAATAGTCTGTTCTCCATCTATTTTGACTGTTATGGTAAGGGGTAATTGAAATTTCATCCCATTTTGGGATAGGGTAAAGGCTTTTTGGCTCTTTTTTGCGAGGAATTTCCGCCTTTTTGTCCGCTTTGCGCTCTGTTTTTCTGGGCGGAAGGCTACCTTTTTCGTCATCATATACATAATAACGGGGTTTATTGGTTTTCATCGTATCTCTATCTACAAAATTTAGGGTTGAATCCACCTTTTCAATGTAATTTTCAAACTTGTCAGGTAAAGTATTAACATTATTCAAATTTTGCTGCTGCTTTTCCCATTCTTTCAAAAACTCTGAACGGAAGGTAGTAGGTTTTGCTTTCCCCTGTCCCGTTTCAGGAAATTTCATGGCAAACAAAGTGAGTTGCCCCGCCAAAGGGCTAATAAATGCCATACTTTGCTCTGTAAGTTGCAAACTTATAATCCCTTCTTGCCAATTCGTCAAAATTTCATGCGTTCCTTGAAATAAATTTCGGCGAAATAAGTTCCATAATCCCGATTCATCAGACAAATAATATACTTCAAAACTATTGACTTGCAAGGGTTTATGCTCATTTATATCGGGCGTATAGGTAATATTTGCCGCTATTTGCGTAGTATCGTTCAGGTGATAAGCAAAAATATCAAAATCGTTGCCTATACTATAAGCAGCACGCGGACGAAAGCTCAAATCGTTGCTATCTCGATTGGAACTAAAATATAAGGTGGCATCATCAAAACTAAAACTAGGCTCAATATCGTCAAAGTAATCATTAGTTATATGTTTGAAATCCAACGTTTTATCTTTCAAAGAGAACAATACCACATCACATTTCCCCGCTTGCCAAATACTTGCCGCAATTTGCTGATTATCATGCGACCATGCAAAACTATTAACTCTTTGCACAGTGTTAGGAAGGTCGAAATGCGTAGTTTGCTGCGTTGCAAGTTCATAGACTGCTACGCTTAGTTTTTGTTGCCGATAAAAAGTGGTAATCAGTTGCGTACCTGTTTCATTCCAAGTAATAGGATATTGAAACGGATACTCTTTGTTTAGGATATTTTTTTCTTGGGAAATGCTAAATTTTGTAGGAATAAACTTTTGATTCTGAACATCATACAAAACTAATTCATGTTTTCCTTCTTTTTCTAAAAACAAAGCAAACATTTGTTGTTTTTCGTGATAGGCAAAACTAAGTAATTGACTATGAATAGGTAAGGTGATTTTCTTTACTACTTCACTCCCTTGCAAGGTACTGCTTATTTTTCGATTTGCCTCCATTCTTTTTATCATCCATTCGCGCCAACGGTCAGTAAAAGTATGAAGTGTAACGCCTAGAGAGGCAATAATGCTAGATTCTACGGAATGTGTAATTTTTGTGATGTATAAAATTTCTGGGAATTTGTGAACTCCGTATTCGTGAGCGATATAAAACCAAATAGATTTTCGAATAATTTTTGAATCTTCGCTTTCCCCTGTCAATGCCTTCACCAAATATTCTTCCCCCGAAATGTTGGCAAGCCACATTTCATCTTCAAAATTCCAGCCCTTTGCAATGTAGTCGCTCATGCCTTCGGTGTACCATTTGGGGTGATATTGCAAAAGGCTTGATTGTATAATGTTAGAAATTTCTATGCCGTAATCAAACTCTTTTAACATTAATTTTAGCACTTTTTGCTTGACTTCATTAAATAATTCCGCCGATTTTTCAGGGTGTATGATAATTTCGTCTAGTTTTTCAAAGGAAATATTTCCCGAAACCAAAGGCAAATTTCGGCTAGGAAGGTGCGTTTGCATCATGCGTTGCGCATCATCGGCATATAACAAAATATACCGCGAAGAAGGGCGATAATCATATAACTGCCCTAACTCGGCGCGTGCGATTTCGGCATATTTCGCCACAATTTCTGCTTGTTTTTGATTATCCCCTAAATAATAGACATCAAAATAAGTAGAAGCTACATAATGTTCAAAGTTCAAATTCTTTGCTGTTTGCCAATTCAACTGAGAAAAGGTCAGAAAATAACTGAAAATCAGCAAAGTGGTGCAAAATAATTTTGTCATAGAGGCGACTTGTTACAAATGGTGTTGGGCTTAATTGCGATTCTTGACACAAATATAACGATTTTCTCGTCAAAACGAAGGTTTTTTGTTGGTCAATTCCTAAAAAAACAATACTTTTGAGCTTATTTTTGGACACAAATGTCAACTTTTATTCACTTTTTCGCTTTTTGTTCCTGTTTTTTGTTGCTATCTTCCTTTGTTTCAGCGCAAAATGACAAAAAAATTACCCTTACTGGGCATCGAGGAGCTGCAGGACTTGCACCCGAAAATACCTTAGCTTCCGTTCAAAAAGCCTTAGATTTGGGCTGCGAGCGCATCGAAATTGACGTGCATCAAACAATTGATAAGCGAATTGTTGTGATTCACGATAAAACGATAGATAGAACGACTAACGGAATAGGCTTGATTAAGGAAATGAATTTTGCCGAAATTGGAAAATACAGTGCAGGGATTAAATTTGATAAAAATTTTGAAAGTGAGAAAATTCCCACTTTGGAAGAAGTAATAGAACTTATCAATGGAAGGTGTGTGTTAGTGATTGAAGTAAAAGATGGAAATTCGTACTACCCTGATATTGAGAAGAATATAGTAACAATTATCCAGAAATATCATGCAAAAAAGTGGTGCTTAGTTCATTCTTTTAGTGATGAAGTATTGAGAAATTTCCATGCTTTGGATAGCGAAATTATCTTACATAAATTGTTCATTAAGAAGGTTTTTTATAATTTCAAAAAATACGATTATGTGCAGGAGTTTTCTTTTTATTGGAAATTTTTGCATAAATCTACCATCAAAAAGGTGCATAAATTAGGCAAAAAAGTGAATGTTTGGACAGTAAATGAACCTGAAAATATGCAAAAAATGGTCGAAAAAGGAGTTGATGGAATCATTACGAATTTCCCGAATTTATATAAAAAAGAAAACTAGCAAATGGCACTCATTTTATTTCCCAACGTAAAAATTAACTTAGGTTTGCTTATCAAAGGCAAGTTACCAAATGGTTATCACCTGCTTGAAACCGTTTTTTATCCTGTTTCGCAGCTTTATGATCGTTTGGAATTAAGGGAAAGTTCGGAATTTGTATTAAATATGGCGGGCATTGATTTGCAGGGTAAAGTAGAAGAAAACCTTTGCTACAAAGCCTATCAATTAGTGAAAGAACATTATCCAAAGCTGCCAAATGTGCAAATAGATTTAACTAAAAATATTCCTGCGGGAGCAGGTTTAGGAGGCGGATCTTCTGATGCAGCAAGCACCATTTTGGGCTTAAATGAACTGTTTGCCTTAAAAATGACACAGGAAAAAATGGCGCAAATGGGGGCAAAACTTGGGGCTGATGTGCCTTTTTTTATTTACAATCGTCCGATGTTTGCTGCTGGAATTGGTACTGATTTACAAGCAATTGAGCTAGAATTGCCCTATCGCATTGAGTTAATCACACCTCCTATTCATTCTTCTACGGTGGCTGCTTACAAAGCCTTAAACTATCAACAATTTGATGCAACAAGGGATTTACAAAGCATCATTTCTCAACCCATTTCAGCATGGAAAGACTTGTTAGTGAATGACTTAGAAATTCCTGTTTTTGAAATGTATCCGCAATTAAAACAAATCAAGGCGGAACTATACGAAAAAGGTGCAATTTATGCGGCAATGTCAGGAAGCGGAAGTGCAGTTTTTGGGCTTTTTTAGTAGGGGAAAGGTCGCATTCTACCTAAAAAGGGGCTGTGTAAAAAGTTCTGAACTCTTCGAAGAGTTCAGAACTTTTTAGGTACTCTTTAAAAAGTTGCCTTTTGTTCAGGAATTTTTGTTGCTATTTCAGCGAACAAAAACCATGAAATGACCAAACTAGATAGATAATAATAGGCATAAGGCATGGGGTTGAACACAATAAAAAGCGTGATATTGATTTTCAATAACAATAAAAGAAAATGGTTATATGCTATTTTTTCTCGGTTACGATGATACCAAAAACCCAAACCCATGACAACCAGCAAACAAGTAGCAAGGTGTACTTTTTCCATTAGGCTAATGCTTTGACTTAGGCTTGCATGGTCTTTTTTGCTGACTTCAAACACAATGCTCGAAATGCCTACGCCGCTGTGTTTTATCGTGTTAAAATCAGTTGTATCTGCCGCGCGAAACCAGGTGTTTTCAATACCTTTTCGATGATATTCTATTCCTTTTTGAAAAATACTAGGGTCTTTGATCCAAAAAGGAATAACATAAAAAACTGAAATAGAAGCAATTATAATAAGCGTAGCAATCATTGCTTTCTTTTTAGATTCATGTAAGAACAAAGTGAGCAAGTAAACAGGCAGCCAAAAAATAAGCATAAACCGCGACAACAAAGCCAAGCAAATGCCTATAAGTTGTAAAGGAAAAGATTTTTTTGCCAACCCTACCGTTAATATCAAATAATAACTCGTGATGAGCAATTCTACCGTATATTGAAAAGGAAATTCATATTTTATCAGTAGAAAAAGGGTAACCAAAGGAAGTGCTAACAAATATCTTTTTCGGATGGCGGGAACATTTAAAGTTGAAAGGTAGCCGCCGTATAATGCCACGCCTATTGCACAAACAAGCACAGGCAGCCAACGAAAGTCTATCCCCAATTTATAAGGCAGCACAAAAGGAAGCCAGTGCATAGGCATATAGGGAGATTGCACTTTCCAAGGAATCTCTTCAATCGGTTGATAAGGGCTTTTTCCTTGCAAGAAATACTCAACCATATAGTAAATTTGTGGCAAAATATCGGATTTCGTTATCTCCATATAATCCGCCCCAAAAAATAATTTTCGAAACTCCTCATATAATAATGCAATACTTAAAAAGCCCAATAGCGTAAAAAGTCCTGTTTTTGCAATATTGTTGTTGGCTAAAATCTGAGATTTTGAATGAAAAGAGAGAAAAACCTTGCACCAGACAAAAGGTATCAATAGCAACACAAGTGGCGTGAGGTAATTCCCAAATCCCTTATAAATAAAAGAAAACAAACCAATTTCAAGCAACAATAAGGCAAAAAGCCATAGTAAAGGGCGTTGATTTAGAGAATTTTGAATATTTTTGACAAAATATAACATAGAAATCGCAATTTTGCGTGCAAAATACATAAATTCATGCAGAAAATTTGTTTTTATCTACGTAATTTTGTCTAAATTTATACGTTAGGATAATTCTATCTTTCCATCATCTCATCATCATGAAAAAAGATTATTCCACCTACACCAGTTTTGGGGTTTTATTATTTTTATTAACCACTAGCCCTTTGCTCAAAGCGCAGTTGAGTTTTTGGGATTTGCAAGACAAACCCATTTACCAATCTGTTGAGGAAGGCTTACAACAGCCTAATGAGGTATTTCGCTTAGATTTGAGCTATAAATCTTTGTCTTTTTTGCCTTATAACCTTGAAAAATTCACAGAATTACAAGAGATTAACCTCAGCTACAATCCCAAACTTAACCTCTTTCATGTGGTTGATGTGTTGGCAAAATTCCCGAAACTAGAAATTTTGAATGTAAGTTATAACAACATTCAACAGATTCCTGATAACATTACCATATTAAAAAACTTGAAGGAATTAAATATCGTTGGCAATAATGTTCGCCATGAAGATGACATTAAGAACCTCATGCAACTCAAAAATCTTTCGCATTTGGCTTGGGATGATAATGGATTGAAAAGAGTGCCTGCGAATATTGGGGATTTGGTGCAACTTCGTACTTTGTCCTTGGCAAATAATCAAATTCCTAGTTTACCTACGGAAATTGGGCGATTGACAAATTTACATTCGCTCAATTTGGCAAATAATCCCCTAAAATCATTGCCAACTGAAATGGAAGGTTTGGCACAACTCCGTTTTTTAGCCTTAGATTTACGCAATCAGGCACTTAATTCTGATGATATTTTTGAAATACTTAGTCGTTTGCCTATTGAAGACCTTGAAATTCACCACTTTAACGGAGCAAAACTCTCGCAAGAAATTACTTTTTGGAAAAAATTGGTAACAATTGGGTTGAAGGAATCAAGCGGATTAGATGTAGAAGCGGCGGTAAAACAGTTTGCAGCCTTGCCTCATTTAGAAGCACTGGATTTATCGGGATTAAATATCAAAACGATTCCTGCGGATATCAG
>JBJXHA010000071.1:0-5229 GCA_046160275.1 Bacteroidia bacterium
CTGACGAAAATCTGGTAGCTCATTCACCATAGACACCATTAGTTCACTTATTGTATTATCCATAACTCCTTTCTCCGCAAAACTAATTCTTTTTTACGAATTTTCTACTTTTCGTGCGTTTGGCCTATTGTCATAAAACTCCCATATTTGGTAACTATTATGCTACCCCTCTTTCATCTGTGTTCATTAGCAACAATTTTCTCCCGCTTGAATTGGTGGGCATTTAACTGTTCCGTAACTACAATAAACACAACAGTCTCCTTGTATTGGTTTCAGTCGTGTTTTACATTTTTCGCACTCGTAGAAATATACACAAGCATCAGTCGGCATAATTTCAATTTTCTTGTGTTCGCAGTTTGGGCAAGTCAAAGTTGATTGTGTCTCAACTATCTTGCCGTTATATGTTGTGCATGTATCGCAAGTTTCGTGCATTTTATTTCGTTTATAAATGTTATCAAGTTGTTTAATGCCTGTTTTTGTTGTTCTTCCAATGATATTTCTGAAGAACCGTCTATTCGTAATTGCCCTAAATAACCAAATTGAGCATGATTGCCTCCTTCTATCAAAACAAATTTTGTCTCCTTGGGGAGTTTGTTTTTATACTTATTGACTGCTTCTGTACTGGCAAGCCAATCGTTTTCATTCCTGTTTTTTTAAGCTTATAAATTATTGCCTTGTAGCGTTTAACCATTTTATGATGATTTCGACAAGATATATTTTGCCATTTTCTATTTCTTCTGCACTTTTATACGTTGCTATTGCTCTGTCTGTGCTTTTCCAAATGAGTATGCCTTCTTTGTCCTCAATTAAATTTTCACTTGGAAGTTCTTTAACTTTTGACCCACAATGAAAAACAACTTGAATTTTATTCATAGTAATGGGTTGAATTCTCATCGTAATTCTATCTTCATTTTCAAAACAATAATTTGGGCTGTTCCACTTTATGTTTTCGGTTAAAGTATTTTCAGCATTTAAAATATAATGCCGCAACAACTCGATTTCAGTTCTGAGTGGATGCTTGAGTTCGTCTAAGAAGTTCGTGACATCTTCGTTTAAATTATTCATTTTCTTGATGATAAGTATGTTAAATCCATTATTTATTTGCGTTTTTATTGGGTAATGGGTGTGCAAATTTCAATTAGAAATCCATCTAAATCTCTGATATAAGCTACTGTTTGGCCCCAAGGTTTTTCTATTGGTTCCTCCAAAATTGTTGCTCCATTATTCAATGCAAGTGCTACAACTTCTGAAACATTCTCCGTCACCAAACCTAACTCAGTGGCAAATGGCTTTTGGGATATGTCACTTTTTATGAAGCCATTTTTGAGGTTGGAACTTGCAAGTTCTGTTGAAGCAAATGAAATGCTTGTCTGTCCTGTTTGCAATTCGCCGTAGTCGTTTTCATCGGTAATGAATTTTCGGGTAAAGCCAAACGACTTTTCATAAAACTCAATAGATTTAGTTACGTCTGAAACGTACAGAATTGTATATCCAAATTTTACCATTTTTCTTTATAAATTATGTTGTATTTTAAGGCTTTTACAATGACTACACAAGATCCTACACTTTTGTATTCCCTTTTCCTCGCTACAAATATACATATATTCTTTGAAACGACAAAAACGGCGTAAAGCTGCTGCTATACGCCGTTTTTCTTTCCATTGCACTGTTTTGGTTTCTGATTTTTGCTTCGGTTTGGGTGTCTAAATGACCTTTGATATAGATGATGCTTTGAGGAAAAGAAAATTTAATGGCGTTTCCTACCAAATTGCGCAAAACCAATTCAAAATGGTCTTTATTTACCCATACACTCAATATCTACGCCAACCTCATTTTTTATTAAAATTTGCTTGTTTTCAGCCGTTTCTGCTAATACCTCCACAGCAGTTTGTACGGTAGTATACACAGGAACAGCATCTTGTTTTAAGGTAACTTCTTTTTGCATAGAGATGCCCCATTGTAGAAGGTTTTCTAGCGTAGTGAGGGCATTTTTGTTGCTCAAGCGAATCCTTTTTGCTATCATAATACGCATATCATCCTCTAAATTTTCTCCTTCTAATAAAGAAAACCAATTTTCTGCTAAATAAGATGAAATGTAAGTTTTTTCAATTTTTGGTATAAAAAAAACGCTAATGTCTAACTCCATTGGGTTAGTATTTCTACGACCTTGCTAGCAAGTTCAGCAACATCTTTACCCATTTACTTGTCTCGCCTATCTCTTTTGGCTTTCTCCTCTACTTTTTTTCTCTATTCTGTCCAATGTCTAAAAAAAGTATATTTATATCCAAAAAAAATATTGGACAAATTTGTCCAATTAAAAAAATAATATTAAGTTTGTAGCGTCCTATTGATAAAATGGTTTTGTATAAAATTTAATTGGATAAAAAAGTCCATTATTGTTTTTGACCTGTATATCATTTTATTGCTTCTCATAATAATTCATAACCATTAATTTATTTTCTTATGTTATCAAAATCTCAAGCAAGATTATTTTTCTTAGGAGGTACAATTATCACGTTTGCTATCTTCTTAGGATTGTCTTGGAACACATTAAGCAATGAAGTTCCAAAACGAACACATGAGGAGAATTTAACGCCTCAAGTAGTAAATGGGAAACATATATGGGAGGCAAATAATTGTATGGGCTGCCATACAATTTTGGGCGAAGGCGCCTATTATGCCCCAGAATTGACAAAAGTTTATGAAAGGAGAGGTGAAGGCTATATTAAAGCTGCCTTGATGTCAAAAGTACCTTGGGCACCCAAAGGTAGAAAAATGGTGGCTTATGCTATGTCCGAGCAAGATGCAAATGATATGGTAGCTTTTTTAAAATGGATTGGCGAAACCGACTTGAATGGTTTTCCTGCAAAACCAAACCTAAAAAAATAATTTTTACCTTTTAATACAAAACATCATGAAATATACTTCACAAAAAGTGGCTTATTGGTTCTTTGCATTGTCAATGCTATTATTAGCCTTACAATTAGTGTATGGTTTTATTATGGGCTTTGCCCATATGGGATATGACAATTTGCATGATTTCATTCCTTTCAATACAGCGAGAGCTGTACACACCAATTTATTAGTAGTTTGGTTACTTTCTGGTTTTATGGGAGCTGCTTATTACATTATTCCCGAAGAAGCAGAACATGAATTGGTTAGTGTAAAATGGGCTTATATTCAACTGATTTCATTAGCTGTTGTAGGTGTTATTGCCATTGTCGGCTATCATTTTAACTATTGGGAAGGACGAAAATTCTTGGAAATCCCACGCCCTTTGGATTGGTTAGTAGTTATAAACGTACTTACCTTCTTGGGATTGATATTAGCTACTTTATTCAAAGGTAAAAAACGGACTACCACTTCATTAGTACTTACGATGGGATTGGTTTTTGCCGCCTTATTATATCTACCCGGCATGATTTGGTTTGACAATCAAACGATGGATTCTTTTTTCCGTTGGTGGGTAGTACATCTTTGGGTAGAAGGGGTATGGGAATTGATTATGGGCGGTATTTTAGCCTTTTTATTGATTAAATTGACGGGAGTTGATAGAGAAGTAATCGAAAAATGGTTATACGTAATTGTAGGGCTTACTTTTATATCAGGTATCTTAGGCACAGGACACCATTACTATTTTATCGGAGCAGGCAAAATCTGGTTGATTGTGGGAGGAATATTCTCGGCACTTGAGCCTTTGGCTTTTTTAGGTATGGCATTATTTGCGATTTCTATGTATCGAAAAGGAGAAAAGAAACACCCTAATAAAATCGCATTGAGTTGGACATTAGGAACAGCTATTGTTTCTTTTGTAGGGGCAGGTTTGTTGGGATTGGCGCATACTTTACCACAAGTAAACATATACACACATGGGACTTTAGTAACCGCCATGCATGGGCACTTAGCTTTTTGGGGGGCGTATGGCATGATTGTTTTTGCTATCATCAGTTATACCTTGCCCAATCTTACAGGTAGAAAGCTATTTGACAGCATGACAGGGCTTTTAGCCTTTTGGCTATCTAATATTGGTATGTTGGGCATGACTGTAGCCTTTGGGGTAGCAGGGGTCGCACAAGTTTATTTGGAAAGAAAAGTAGGGTTAGAGTTTGGAGAGGTACAAAAAGAGATAGAAGTACATTTTTTTGTGCTTGTAGTTTGTGCAAGCATGTTTTGTACAGGAGTAGGCATGTACATCTACGAATTTATCAAATATGGGAGACCTACTGACGAAGCTTTGGAGCATGCCGTTTAAGTGGCTGATAGAAAATAAGTACTTGGTAAGAACCAGTTTATGTTAATATCTTCATTCAAAATATTGATAATAAACAAGTTATCGCCATTTTCTATTATCAATTATTAATTATCCATTACTTAAATCAAAATCGGAGGTAAAATGATCAAATCTATGACAACAAAAGTAACGCCATATTATCATGCTATTTCAAAAGAGATAGAAGTTTTTGAACACACCTATAACAACAAAATTCCTTTATTGTTGAAAGGTCCCACAGGTACAGGGAAATCTCGTTTTATTGAGTTTATGGCGTATAAGTTGGACAAACAACTCATTACCATTAGTTGTCATGAGGAAACCTCCTCGACTGATTTGATTGGAAGATTTCTCATAAAAGGTGCAGAAACAATATGGTTAGATGGCCCTTTAACCACTGCCGTAAAAACAGGTGCTATTATCTACTTAGATGAAATTGCAGAAGCTCGGCCTGATGTCATTGTGGCAATCCACTCATTGACAGACCATAGGCGAGAATTGTTTATTGATAAATTGGGCGAAACGGTCAAGGCACATGAAGATTTTATGTTGGTCGCCTCTTTCAATCCAGGCTATCAAAGAGGTTTCAAAGAACTCAAACCCTCTACGCGCCAGCGTTTTGCGGCTATTTCTTTCAATTATCCAGAGCCCCATATTGAAGCAGAAATTGTAGTCAAAGAAACGCAAGTAGCTGAAAATGACGCTCAAAAATTAGTTAAAATCGCTAATAAAGTCCGAAACTTGACAGAATTAGGCTTGACGGAAACCGTTTCTACTCGCTTATTGATAGATGCAGCAAAACTCATTCATAGTGGCTTACCCAAAAGATTATCAGTAAGAGTTGCAATTGTTGAGCCGCTCACTGATGATAGAGAAGTAGTCGCCGCACTTACAGATTTGTGTAATTTAATGATATAAGTACTCGGTAAGAATTAGTTTATGTTAATGTTTTCGCTTAA
>JBJXHA010000072.1:0-5407 GCA_046160275.1 Bacteroidia bacterium
AGCTTTTTTCCATGGGTCTTGCTGAAAATTACCATATCTTGATAATCATGACCATTCGCTAATAGCGTAAATAGACCTGTCAAAATTATATCCGAAAGTAAATGTTTTACTTTGCCCCCTTGACGAAAATCTGGTAGCTCATTCACCATAGACACCATTAGTTCACTTATTGTATTATCCATAACTCCTTTCTCCGCAAAACTAATTCTTTTTTACGAATTTTCTACTTTTCGTGCGTTTGGCCTAGCAGACAACATACTTTTTTGATAAATTCAGAAAAAAGTGTAACTTTGCACACAATTGTGGCGTATAAACCACAAATATGGGACTGACCAGGCTTTGACGGGTTAGTTGCGTAGGTGAGAAGCATGTAGTGCTTTGGAGGTATAGCACTTAAAAGTATAGCCTTCAACCAATATTCGGCGAAACTTCTTTCGCGCTTGCTGCCTAGTTAGTACTAAGTTCAAGACGTTCTCCGATTCTTTTCGCCCATTGGGGAATCATTATGGAGGGCGCACCGTTAAATGGGACGCAGAAAAATGAAGTTGCTAATTTTTCCTAAGCCTTAGTAATAAAATCAGTCAAAACGACTCGCTGTGCAGGCGTTTGACTGAACTCAAGCACAGATAAACATGTAGAAGGCACTTATCCTCTTTCATCGGACGCGGGTTCGAATCCCGCCAGTTCCACAAAACACAGCTTAGGCTGTGTTTTTTTTGAAATAAACAGTAAGGAAATAAGCTGTGAATAGCCGAAAATGAATAGCGAATATCCTTAGTATTTGATTTGTAATCGGTCAAGCTATTTTAGGAGGGAGCAAATGTTACTGTTTACTGATAATTGTTTACTGATAACTGATTAAAATGGAAGAATTATTTTTTGACAAGGAGGCGAGCAAGGAACAGCGTTATCAAGAGATTTTGCCTCAAATTAAGGCATTTTTAACCTACGAACACGATGTAATTGCGAATATGGCAAATGTAGCGGCAATTCTGAAAACGGCAATGGGCTTTTTTTGGGTGGGTTTTTATCGCACTGTTGGCGAGGAACTTGTGCTTTCTCCTTTTCAAGGGAGTTTGGCTTGTACGCGCATTGCTTTCGGAAAAGGGGTTTGTGGCAAAAGTGCCGCCCTTCAACAAACGCTTCTTGTCCCCAATGTCCATCAATTTCCTGGACATATTGCTTGTAGCAGCCTTTCCCTATCTGAAATTGTAGTGCCTTGCGTCAAAGATGGAAAAACGCTTTTTGTACTAGATGTTGATAGCGATAAATTGAAAGATTTTGATGAGATAGACAAAAAGTATTTGGAAGAGATTGTGAGTTTGTTTTAGGAAAACAGATTGTTTACATAAAAAAGGTTCGGAACTCTTCGAAGAGTTCCGAACCTTTTTGCTACCTAGATTTTTCCCTAAAAATATCCATTCACTTCTGAAATGCTTTTATTTACTTTTGCCAAAAATTTTCGTTAAGTACATCGTAAATGAAAATTTCTACTGTTTTCGCGGGCGGGTCATATTGTAAATATCTTATCAAATATCGCTTGAACACAATGGGTGATAAGATGATTACAGCATAACAAAAGCAATAAAACTTAATTTACAGTATATCAAGTAAAAAACACATTTATTTTCTCTTATTTATTCATATTATCACACGAATCATTATGTTACAACGTTTTTTTACGCTTACGTTGGGCTTTATGTGTAGCATTTCTTTGCTACAAGCCCAAGTACTTACGGGAAAAGAAGCGCGACAGTATTTATCTGATGCAAAAATGCTGCGGTTTCAGTCATTTACCACTGCACCGACCTATCTTGCCTTAACAGAAAAAGCAGATTGGAAGGTAAAAGAAACTGAGGCTTGGGTAAAAAAAGCCCTTCATTTACGCGGAATAGATGGCTTACGCAAAGTAAATGAGCATACCGATAAACTAGGGCAAAGACACCAAAGGTTTTATCAAACGTATCAAGGCTACACAGTTGAAGGTTCTATGTATCTTGTGCATAGCCTTGGCGATAAGATTGTTTCGATGAATGGTGATTATTTCGCGGGCATTGACATTGAACCTAATTTCCTGCTTTCTGAAAACCAAGCCTTAGCCAAAGCCTTAGCCTATACAAATGCACAGGTATATGAGTGGCAAGCAGAACAAGCTCCCGCAGACCATGACCACGAACAGCTTTTGTTAACTGCGCCGCCTAAAGCGGAAATCGTTCTCGTGCCTGTAAAGGGTGATTTCAAAAACCCCGTTTGGCGGTTTGCTTACAAGTTTAATGTCTATGCCTTAGAACCTTTATCGAGAGAATATGTCTTTGTTGATGCCGAAAACGGCAAGGTCATTTATACCCAAAACTTACTTCATTCTTCTAATGTTCCCGGCACTGCTGTTACCAAATACAGTGGTACGCAACCTATTACAACGGACAGCACTGGCGTAGGGCAATATAGACTAAGAAGGCTTGCAACTGCTACGAAAGCCGCCGTTACTACGAGAAATGTGCAAACAGGAACTAATACCAATACTGCTGTTGATTTTACCGATAGCGACAATTATTGGAACAATGTAAATCCACAAAAAGACGAAGTTGCCACCGATGTACATTGGGGAGCTGAAATGGTTTTTGATTATTACAAAAATAACTTCAACAGAAATAGCATTGATGACAATGGTATGCCTTTGCGTAATTTTGTGCATTATGATGTAAATTATTTTAACGCTTTTTGGAATGGGCAACAAGCAACCTTTGGCGATGGTTCGGGTAGTCCTTTGACGGGCTTAGATGTGGTAGCACATGAGTTCACACATGGTATCACAGGGAATACCGCGCAACTCATTTATCAATATGAATCAGGTGCTTTGAACGAATCCTTTAGCGATATTTTTGGTACTGCCATCGAATTTTTTGCAAGACCTGCTACTGCTAACTGGTTGATAGGAGAAAACAGTCCTCCTCCTGGTGGTGGTTTTTCTTTGCGTTCTATGGAAAATCCAAATGCAGAACAACAACCTGACACCTATTTAGGGCAACTTTGGGCAACAGGTCCTGGCGATAACGGAGGAGTACACATTAACAGTGGGGTACAAAATTTTTGGTTTTATTTGCTTTGCCAAGGAGGAACAGGTACAAATGACATTGGAAATGCTTATACTGTAAACTCAATCGGCATGAGTGATGCGCAAGACATTGCTTACCGAAATTTATCAGTTTACCTTACTCCAAGCTCTCAATATGATGATGCGGTATTTTACTCAAAACTCTCCACTTACGATTTATTTGGAGCTTGTTCACCTCAAGCCGAAGCCGTTATTAATGCTTGGTATGCCGTAGGCATTGGAAATCCTTATCAACCACAAGTAATGGCGGATTTTGAAACATCTAAATTTTCTTTCTGCGAAACCCCTGTTACCATTAGTTTCGACAATCTTTCCAATAATGCTACGGCTTATAGTTGGGATTTTGGCGATGGAACAGGTAGCACAGCTAATTTCCCTACCCATACTTACACGAGTTTCGGCGATTATACCGTTACACTTTTGGCAAGCGATACGGGTTGTGGTTCTGATACTATCACAAAAACAGCTTATATCAGCATACAGTTTACCAATCCTTGCGTACTTAATATTGATGACACCACCTTGCCAAACGCCTGGTTGCATTGTGAAGGAACTTTATTTGATTCAGGTGGAGAAGCAAACGATTATTCTGAAGATGAAGATAATACCGTAACTATTTCACCTGCAAATGCTTATGCGGTTACGCTTACCTTTTTAGATTTTAATTTAGCAACTCCCGATAAACTTACGATTTATGATGGTAATTCTACTGCTGCACCTATTATAGGCGTTTATACAGGTACTATCTTACCTAATGTGAATGGAATTATACAGTCCACAGGAAGCAGTATTACGCTTAAAATGGAAACCAATGATACCCAAAATAGCTCAGGATTTAAAATGAATTGGAAATGTTTAGTGCCAAGTTCTTTGCCTGTTACTGCTTTTACCGTAAATAAACAAACTACTTGTGATGGAAACGTACAATTTACCAATAATAGCCAGTTTGTAAATGTTGGCTACCTTTGGGATTTTGGTGATGGAAACACTTCTACCCAAAAACATCCCTTACATACTTACCTTAATAACGGCACTTATACCGTAAAACTTACGGCAACCAACACACTTGGCGTAGATTCTTTGATTGAAATTGCTTACGTTACCGTTAATCGCCCGATACTTGCAACGATTCCTCCTGTTGCTATTTGTGGTACAGGTTCGGCGCAACTTACAGGGCAAGGAAGCGAATTGCATTGGTTTGCGATGAATGGAAATGAATTAGCAGTAGGAAATACCTTTAATACGCCTAATTTGAGCACCTCTACAAGCTACCAAGTGCAAGATTTTGTATGGAATCCGAGTCAATATGTAGGTCCCGTTACCAATACAAGTGTAGGTACAGGCGGCTTTCTTGCAAATGATATGCGCTACCCTATCTTTGACGTAACACAGCCTTGCATTTTACGCTCTTTCTTGGTTTATTCGCAAACGGCAGGTGCTTGTACCTTTGAATATTATAATAGCTTTGGTCTTTTAAAAGCAAGTAAAACGGTAAACCTTATCGTTGGGGAAAATCGCATTCCATTAGGCTTTAAGTTAGAAGTAGGGGCAGAACAATATGTCAAAAAAACCATTAATACACCTTCTTTGTATCGTAACAACAATGGCGCAGTTTACCCTTATAACTTATCAAATTATGTAAATATAACAGGTAACTCGGCAGGAAGTGGCAATTATTATTTCTACTTTTATGATTGGGAAATTTCAGATATTCCTTGTACTAGCCCTATTCAAACGCTTAACGTTTTTGTAGGAACAGGAGCTGCACCAAATCCTTCTTTTACTTATACCAACAATGGCTTGACTTATCAGTTTAACAATACTTCTACAGGTGCAAATGGCGCAATTTGGAACTTTGGTGATGGAAATTATTCCGCCCAAATTAATCCTACACATACCTACGCAAATGCAGGAAATTATACCGTTACACTTACAGCATTAAAAAATGGTTGTGGTAGTGATGCTACGACTAATTTGTTTGCCACTAGCTTAGAAGAAAGTTTATTGCAAGAGCCATTGCAGTTGTTCCCTAACCCCAACAAAGGGAGCTTTGAGGTAAAAGCAAGTTTTAAACAAAGCGAAACCATTGACTTAGTAGTTTATAATACGCTAGGGCAAAAAGTGTATCAACAAAACTTAGGCAAACAAAGCCAACTCAACCAAAGCATCAACCTAACCCATTTACCACAAGGTACCTATTATTTACAAGTAAAGGTATCAGGTCAAATGATGAGTAGGAAATATGTGAAGGAGTAAAGGTATAAGTTTAGTTTTAAACCTAGCAAGGTGTTT
>JBJXHA010000073.1:0-8435 GCA_046160275.1 Bacteroidia bacterium
TTGAAGCGTTTTGAATTAAGCAAGGAGTTTGATTTTCAACGCTATTCATAGAAATAGATTAGAAAACACATACATTTATATCATAAAAACCGTCAAATATGAGAGGAGTGCATTTTATTACCAACGACAAAAACCAACGTGTGGCTGTACAAATCGATTTAAAAACACTTGAACAGCATCAAGAAAATATCGAAGATATGCTAGATATTCTGATAGCTGAATCACGCAAAAACGAGCCAAGCAAGAGTTGGGAAAAAGTTAAAAAGGCATTGCAAAAAAAAGGTAAATTATAGACGATGTATAAAGTTACCGTCAGTCGTAGTGCAGAGAAAGAGCTTAGTAAAATTCCAAAAGGCATAGTAAATCGAATCGGAACTGCCATAGAATCTTTAATGGAAAATCCTCGTCCCACAGGTAGTAAAAAGTTAAAAGGGACAGATGAAAATCTTTGGCGAATCAGGATAGGAGACTATCGCGTTGTATATGATATTGAAGATAGTATACGAATCATAGATATTAAGAAAGTTGGTCACGGTAAAGATATTTACCAATAACAAAAAACCTTGAAGCGTTAATTGATCGAAAAACCATGAATACACTTCAAATTAAGAATAATCAATCGGTCTCAATAGCAGATATTCCAGTTTTTGACTACGAAGCCTTTTATGCCATTGCCATAAATTTGTGCTCCAATTCGAGCAATCATATTGCCAATTATTACGCTTACCAAGCCAGTGAAGTCTTGAAATTTATTTGCGCAATTGCCGATGATAATGATTCAACCATTCACGTATTTTCGCATGAGTTGACCAATCTCGACAAAACAATCGCCATTGATGCACTTTCTAAAGATGTATATGCGTTTCATTTGTTCGAAAGGGAAATAAGTGAAAACTTTGGTGTCGAATTTCTCAACCATCCTTGGAATAAACCTGTTCGGTATGCTTTCGATAGAGCAGATAAATCCAAAACAATCCAGAATTATCCATTTTTACATCTTGATAGCGATGAAACCCATGAAGTAGGGGTTGGGCCAATCCATGCTGGGATCATTGAGGCTGGCCATTTTCGTTTTCTGTGCAATGGCGAGCAGGTACTTCATCTCGAAATTCAGCTCGGCTACCAACACCGGGGCATTGAAAAGCTTTTTTTAGCTAAAAAACATATTTTGCAACAAACCGTGCTTTCCGAGTCCATTACGGGCGATTCGGCTGTGAGCCACACCCTAGCTTATGTGGCTAATATGGAAACTTTGCTTGAAATCGAACCCAATGCTCGCTTGAATATGGTGCGGGCCTTGGCTTTAGAAATGGAGCGAATGGCGATTCACGTAGGCGATTTGAGCGGATTTTGTTTAGATGTAGCGTATCAATTGGGTAGCTCTGTGTTTGGTGCCTTACGTACCCCTCTCATCAACTATATGCAATGGTGGTGTGGCAATCGGTTTGGAAAGGGTTTGATAAGGGTAGGTTACAATCCTTATGCCTTCACGCCACAATTGAAGGAAAGGCTTATCAAAACCCTAGAAGAATTTGAAGCCAAATACATGGAAATGGCACACAAAACGTTTGAAATGCCTAGTTTATTAAACCGATTTGAAAAAACTGGCAAACTGGCCAAAGAACAAGCAGAATTGATTGGAGCTGTAGGCCTTACAGCTCGCATGACTGGCTTGGCACGTGATGTGCGAACAGCGCATCCATTTGGGTATTTCAAAGAACAAAAATACGACCCTGTGTTGATGCAAAGTGGCGATGTATTTGCCCGTGGCATGGCAAGAAATCTTGAAGTACAACATTCGCTTGAATACATAAGAATAATGCTGGCCCAAATGAGCCGTACAGACGAAGAACCTACCCTGCCCCGCCCCGATTTGTACAAACAAAAATTGAAATCTAATCAATTTGTGATTTCGCTGGTAGAGGGATGGAGGGGTGAAATATGCCATTGTGCCATCACCAACGAAAAGGGGGAATTGGCACATTACAAGGTAAAAGACCCTTCATTTCACAATTGGATGGGCTTGGCTTTAGCCATGAGGGATAATGAAATATCAGATTTTCCTATCAACAATAAAAGCTTTGACTTGAGCTATTGTGGTTTTGATTTGTAATTGCCAGTAATTGAAGAGTGGGGAAAACAGCAAACCTACCCCGTGCTGGCGCAAGTCTGTGACGTGCGCCATTTTAGCAATCATTCTTTAGTTTTTATAAGGGTTTTCGTGAAGTCAGGTGTTCCCACCTGACTTTTAAATTTTAACATTTGTATATGTAGGGTGGAAACACCCTACACCACCCCAAGATTGCAAAACCCCTTGTTATCGGCTGCCCTTCTTTCGTGTCCATATATTTTATGCTTGTTGTTCTCCAAACATTTCTAATATAATTTTCAAGGCATTCGTTGAGTGTAATGATTCGGTTTGCTCTAATGTCATTTTTGTTATCTCTGTTGCTCTTTTTCTCATCTGTTGTTCGTACTGTCCAATCGCTAAATTTATGTCTTTGAAATTTTCATTTATCAAACATTCACTTAATTCCAAAGCGTCAAGCATTGCCATATTTACACCTTCTCCTGCATACGGTGGCATTAAATGTGCAGCATCGCCTATAATTGTGATGTTTGGTTTTGTCTCCCAAGTTTGGTCTAACGGCATGTAATATTGTGGTCGTGGTATAAATGTGGTCTTGTCGTTAATAAATAGTTCTTGCCAAATAATATTCCATTCTGCAAAATCTTTTTTAAACCAATTAAGTACTTGCTCTTTATTTTTAAAATCAATTCCGCAATTACGAAACCAAAATTCATCAGTTTTGCAACCTGTGTAAAACGACATACTTCCATCGCCCTTTGAACTTACGATTATTGATTGTTCGTTTCCGAAAGCAAATATTTTTCCGTCTTTTAATATTTTATGAATTTCTGGGCAATTTTTTTCTGAATTGTAAATACTTCCTTCGATAATTGTAATGCCTGAATAAATAGGATTGCTTTGGGTTACAATGGGTCTAATTTTTGAGTTTCCACCATCTGCACCAATCAAAATATCAGCAACAGAAGTAGTGCCGTCTTTGAAATTTATTTGCCAACTATTTTGATTTTCCAAAATTGATACAACTTGTTTGTCCCAAACTATTGTATCGGGTTTTAAAGATTCTAATAAAATATCTCGTAGAGTACCTCTGTCAATTTCTGGTCTAAAATTTTCATCACCAAAATTTTCAACTCTTGTCTCTAAATGTTGGTCATAATGAATATTTGCAAAATTGTCTAACACTCTCATTTTGTCGGCTCCATGTCGGTAATTTTCAATAAAAGCGTCCATTAAGTTGGCTTTTTTCAATGCTTTTAACCCTGAGTCTTCATGTAAATCAAGTGTCCCACCTTGTATTCGTTCATCTTTGTTAAGGTCTCTTTCGTAAACTTTTACTTCAAAACCTGCTATTTGTAAAAGTCTTGCAAGTGTCAAACCACCTGGTCCACCACCAACTATTGCTATCGTTTTATTTATTGTCATTATTTTTGAATGTTCAATTTGTTGGGGATTTCAAATAGGGTTGCCGATAACGGTTCTCGGCTTGGCGATGTGGCGGATTTTTAGCACAAAAGCTCAATAGAATTCCTACAATTGAATTTTGCACAAATGTTTCATAGAAGCACTTCAGCCGCCATATCGCCAAACCGATGTTGCCTGCTGGGCTTGCTGAATTCATTGTTAATGCTATTTTCTTTCTTTTAATGTTTTGATTTCAACTTCCCGTCTTGGTAACCAGAAATATAATCGGTTTCTGTTTTTACTAATCCATTAATTGAATATGTAATGACTTTACCATCAAGTAAGCCCATTTTGTATTCTTCCTCCTTAATTTTGTTTCCATTTTCATCCCAATAAGTTTCTATTCCTGTTGATTTACCATCGATTTTATTAACCTGCGAAGATTTCTTTCCGTTTTTATGATACCAAGTGCATAATCCGAAGTCTACATCCTTTTCATTGTCTAATTTATCAATATGACTCATGTTTCCCGACCATTGCAATTCTCCGGTTATAAAATAATCGTGTACCAACCCTATAATTTCATTCGAATCATTGGTGGTGTATACTTTGTAGAAAAAAGCTTCATTTTGAGGGGAGTTTTTCCATAAGTGATTATAATAAATTGTGTCTTGTTTCTGGGCAAATGACATGAAACTGATGAAAGAAAATAAATAAAATAACTTCATTTTAATACAGTGTTTAATATTAAATCTAAAATAATTTGGTATTCGTAGGAATTTCAAATTTATGAGAAACGTCTGTAGTTACAAACTAAAGACAGCTTTTTATATTGCTTCGCAAATTGCGCAAAGCTAGGGCATGAGTCCACTTGCGCCAGCTTTTGATATTTTTCCGGTCCTTGAAGTCTCCAATCGTTGTTTTTGCTGTCGATTCATTTTAGATTTTGAAAACAATTTTCAGTGTGTCATTAATTCTGTCCGTGACTAACTCAACTAATTCATCATTCATAAATTCGTAGTCGTCAGGAATGTTTAAAACTTCAATATCTGGTAATTCTAAATGTCTGTATAGTCCCCAAATTTTTCCACGCTGCCCAGTTTCCATTACAAAAACTAAGTCCGCCCAATTCAAATCATTTTCTGAAATTTTCCTGTCACTTTTAGGACTTAGTCCAGCAGAACGAATATTGAAACGGTCGTCATTTTTAAAAATGTGTTCCGCTGTCCTACTACGTTTTTTATTTCGTCCACAAACTACTAATATGTTTGGTCTTTCTGTCATTTGGTTACGTTCGTTCTGCTCCAAGCTCTGTGTCGCCACAGAGCTTTCTAATTTCATAATTGGGCTCTTCGGGATGTTAGCGAAGCGCATCCCGAAGTCAAATATTATTGATTTTCATCAATATTAACAGATAAAAATCTGCTTTATCTAAAGTTCGACAATCGCTACGCTAACTTGTCGAACAGCCCGATTCTAATTGTTCAACTTTTATCTTCTCTGTCAAGCCGTGGTTATGCAATGCAAAATGGTCAGTATTAAAGTTACAAATTAAAGCTTCAACAACTGTTCGTCTGTTTTCAATGCTACCACCATTATGATAAAAATGGTCTTTAGTTACAACATTGAATTTATTCCAAAATTTTTCAATCATTTCATTTTGTCTCCAATCGTTATGATGCCAAGTTGAAAGAATAAATTTAGCTTTAGTTTCACTCAATAGATGAAATAAAAGTTGTTCGTCTTGTTCTGTCCAACCATTAAAATAGTCAACGTGTCTACCGTAGTAAGGTGGGTCGCAATATATAATATCGTTTTCAGTCGCCATTGGAATAATGTCGGCAAATGATTTATTGTGAAAAGTCCAATTAGGTTCTGCTTGAATGATTTGTGAAACTTTTGATACTTGATTAGTGATTTTTGTAACGTATGCTTGTGCAAAACGTTCTGGTTTTTTACAGAATGGAATATTCCAATGTCCTTTATTATTAAATCGCATCATTCCATTAAATCCTGCTCTCGAAAGGAAAATAAAGTCATAAGGTGAAAATTCTCCAGCATTGAAACGTGAACGCACTTTTAAATAATGTTCGTAGCCATTATTTTCAGCATTGCTTAAAATTGCTCCTTCATCTTCAAGATAATGCTTCATCAAAGGTGCAGTAATTTCTTTTTGCTGAATACCTTTGTAGAAATTAATGATGTGGGGATTAGTATCGTTGAGTATTGCCTTTTTATATCCTGAATTGAATGCAACAACACCAGTGCCTAAAAATGGTTCTATCCATTTGCCGCTTACTATTGGGGCAAGCTCCATAATCCAAGGAATTAATTTAGTTTTGATTCCTTGACTTTTTATAGGTGGTATTATGATTTTTTTATTCATCGTTTTCAGTTTCTTCTTCTTCGTCTTCTTTTAAATTCTCAATAATTTCTTTATTCAGATTTAAAACCTCCATTCCTCTCTCTTTGTATTCAAGATAACTTTTAAGGTTTGTGTATGGTCGTGGAATACCTTTTTCTCTTGAACTTTGTTCATCTACAAAATACATCCAGTAATCATCGAAAACATGTTCGCCTAATTTTGAGAAAATGCCTGTTCCATTTATTAATTCGTCAATACTTTTTGTCGAACCAATGTTTCTTGTATTTCCACTTCCCTTTGTTGCTGATGCTATTTTAAATTTAGGTTGAACGAAAAATTGAAAATCTCTTATTACGGATTCTATGTTTTCTAATTCATCTAATGAGTAAATGTTTTTCTCATTGGGTTTGTCATTAGCTTGTGAATATAAAACACCCAAAACAACATGAGAAGAATATTCATTGTAAGGATAAGTTATACTTTCTTTTTTATTGTCTCTATTTCGAAAATACCCTTGAAAAGTACCGAGTGTCATTCCTTTAATCTTGTTATTGGTATCTTTAACAGTACTTTTTATGTCGACAGCAAATTTTTCATTAGATTCATTTGAAATAAAAGTAAGGTCGGGATAGAAGTTTTGTTTTGTCTGATTTTCTAGCGTCAAATTATATTTTTGAGCAAATTTTTCAAACTCAGGAATAAGAAGTAATTCAATTACTTTTGAAACAACTTTGGTATCAACAGAAATAGTATAAATTCTTTTTGAAATATCAATAAACCCTTTAACAATCCAGTCGCCTTTTTCTGTGGCGATTATATTGTTATATTCAGTTACTTCAGTTTGAAGGGCTTTTATAAATTCATCTTTATTCATAGGTCAAAGTTAGTTAAAAAAGGTCAACCTTTGTATTAGGTCAGTATAATGATTGCAGTGTCTTCATAGCATTGGGCACAACATCTGTGTTTACGCAAGTTTAATATATTTCTATCAAAAACGTGCGGTTATTTCTGTTGTTTAAGAAATAACCGCAAGAGCTCTTGCGGTTATTTCATTTTTGTACGAAGGTCTGGCCATCACACCAGTCTAACCTATTTTATTTTACCACTGCCGCTGCCGTGCTTTCATCATCTTTGCTTGGTTTGCGCTTGGCGAGCAGGTCGGCATAGTATTTTCTGATGGTATTGATGGTATTGGCCACGGCCGTTAGGTTGCTTGCGGGGTCGTTTTTCAACATCACAAATACATAGTCGGTCATGTTGGCATAGGTGGTTTTCAGTTCGGCACGCAGCTCTTTCATGTCAAATGTTTCTTTTGACGATACAGACATGTTGCGTTTGCTGAATATCAATTTGAAGGCATCGTTGCTGGTTTGCATCCGTGTTACGTATTTGTCCATTTGCAACAAAGCCACTTGCGCTTTGTATTTGGCACTGGTAAGCTCATTTACCAAATTGTCTATGCCGTTGGTTTCTTCCTCATAGTTCCAGTTTTGAAGACCTTTGTAGGTGCTGAATATGATATTGAGACTGGCAAATGCATCTAGCTCGGCTTCATTGTCGGAAAACTCAAACACAGTCAGTAGGCGTTGGGTACAGGCTATGGCACGGTCGCGCACTTTGTCTGCATTTTCAATTTTAATGGTTTCTTCATTTTTTGTCACTTGCAAAGTTCCTTTGTCAAAATTGGCAACGGCAGTATCTAATTTTGCCAAATAACTAATTAATACGGCATTGCTTAGTTGTGCGGCATCTAAAGTACGGATGTCGCGTAAGGTAGATTTGACAAGTTGCCCCATTTCGAGGGTAGTCAATCTAGACACAGTAATCGGTTCTAATTCTAACATAAGATTTTAAGTGTTTTTTGTTTTAAAGTTTATCTTTATAGTTACTAAAAAGTATAAAAATGAATAATGTAAAACAAATAATCAATACTTTTTCTTATTTTTTTACAGAAGCCCCACCCCAACCCCTCTCTACTGGGAAGGGGCTTTTCCACGACCCTAAGTATTTGCAACTATTAAAGCTTTTACCTAACATAAACCGTACAACTAATGTACAAAGGCTTCCCGTAGTGACAGGCAAGGTTTTCAAGCGCTTCAAAGGCTTCCCGTAGTGACAGGCGAGGTTTTGTAGCCCTTCAAAGGCTTCCCGTAGTGAAGGGCAAGGTTTTGAAGTCCTTCAAAGGCTTCCCGTAGTGACAGGCGAGGTTTTGAAGCCCTTCAAAGGCTTCCCGTAGCGACAGGCAAGGTTTTGTAGCCCTTCAAAGGCTTTCTGTAGTGAAAAGGAAGGTCTTGAAGTCCTCGTCTTTGCTACTGTTTGCATCTATAAGCCATTCTATGTTGGTAAAAATGCCAGGGGCTGGAGATGGCTGACAGTCCGAGCAAATCGGAATTCTATTATTAACTTTGGGTTAATGACGCAAAGCTTGAGGAAGCATACGTTTCGCAAGCACAACTTGATAATTACATTTTAAGCGCATTTTAATATCATATTGACGATATTGAAATAATATTGCGTCTCATTAAGCCTTAAAAAAAATGCTCGACACATTTAAAATTTGGCTTCGCCAAGGCAAAC
>JBJXHA010000074.1:0-2727 GCA_046160275.1 Bacteroidia bacterium
TTGCCTCCCACATCACTTGCCCGCGACTTTTGCCTTTTTGCGGCAAAATGGCAACCCCATATAAAAAATCTAATTTCACCATATCAAAGTCCCAATCGTTCAGAACCGTATGAAAAACTTGTTTTAAGTAAGCTCTCACTTCGGGGTGATAAAAATCCAAAGCATAAAAATAACCACTCCAAAGCGGACTGTATCCAGCTTTTACTTTTCGCCCTTTTGCGTCTTTCAATATCCAATCGGGGTGCTTTTTATATAAATCTGATTCTTTTTCACACACAAAAGGCGCGAGCCAAAGCCCTGATTGATAGCCTTTTGCATGGGTTTCTGCGGTAATTTTTTTCAAACCTTGCGGAAACTTTTTATTCACAATCAACCAATATCCCACCGCTTGTTGCCAGCCATCATCTATTTGAAAATAGGTTATCGGCACGGCTTTTTCGGCAAAATGTGCCAAGTTATCCGTAATGATTTTTTCATTAATATTGGTGTAATGATAATACCAACTTGTCCAACCTGTTTTGGCTGTCTCAGTAGAAATGGGAAAACTTCCCTTTTCAAAATACAAAGAAAAATTATTCTGCAAAGTGTTCGATTGATTCACTAATATCCGCATCACCTCACCATTTTGCGGCACTTCTTTTACCCCTTCTAATTCTTTTCTGACAAAAACTTGATTATTTTTAGGTTGAAAAATGATTTCTGTATAAGCATTTGAATCATTTAATGAAGCAAAAAGCGTATTTTCATTGCCCTTAGACACATATCCCCAGCCCCAACCACCGATTTTTCCTTTTTGATATTTTGTAAATCCATAATCGCCATAAGGTTTCATAATAGGGGCGGCAAGCGGGCTAATCGTCTTAATTTTCGCACGAACATTTTGCCCTTTCGTATCTGTCCAAGATTGAAAGCCATTTGCCACAATTTGCGATTCTTCCACATTGAAAATAAAAGGAATTTCGACTTGAATATCACCCGAAATTTTGCCCGTTAAGGTAGAAATCGTAAAAATATAGCCCTTTTCTAGCTTTTCCATTTGGTACGAAAAGCCCTCTTTTGCCAAAGCTTGTGCATCAGAAAGCGCAACTTTTTCCCCATTTGCAAGGTGCAAAAAAGTAGGCTGTTGCAAGGATTGTGCAAAGGAAAGGGAAAAAAGAAATAGGAAAAAGCCAAAGAGATTATTTTTTTTCATATTTTTTTGAAATTTAGGGTAGTGGCAAAAATGTAAGGCTAGATAAAACCTGTAGCGGCTGCTTTAGCTGCCGCAATAGTGCAAAAACGAAGTTTTTGCGAGTTATAGGGCAGCTAAAGCAGCCCGTACAGCATTACATTTTTAGGACTACCAAATTCAGAGATGGGAAAGGCAGCGAATAACGCAATATTTTTTAGCAATTCAAAACCCTCTACTTATCCTTGCAAAAGAACAGCAGGCGGCAAATGAAATCTCGAACATTTCTAACTCTTTTCTTCTAAAATAGTTTTAGCTTACATTATTCATCATCAACTTTTCGTTATCATGGAGGTTTCTCTACAAATTGCAAAATATTTACTTGAAATTCAGGCGGTTAAATTAAGTCCAGATGCGCCTTTTACTTGGAGTTCGGGTTGGAAGTCGCCAATTTATTGCGACAATCGTTTGGTTTTGTCTTATCCTGAAATTAGGACCTTTCTCAAAAATGCGTTTTCGGAATTAATTGCCGAGAAGTTTCCGACTGCGCAAACGATTGCAGGGGTAGCAACGGCAGGCATCGCGCATGGGGCTTTGATTGCCGATAAAATGGAACTTTCGTATATTTATGTGAGAACCTCCCCCAAATCGCATGGCATGAAGAATTTGATTGAGGGAAAAGTGGATACGGAGAAAGTGCATGTGGTAGTTGAGGACTTGATTTCGACAGGTGGCAGTTCTATCAAGGTGATTGAAGCCTTGCAAGAGGCTAATATTTCGGTGGCGGGTACGGTTGCCATTTTTAACTATGGTTTTCCGCAAGCAACGGCAGCCTTTGCCGAAAAAAATAGCCCTTTTTACAGCCTTTGCTCCTTAGCGGATTTGTTGCAAGTGGCAACGGAAATGAATTATATTGATGCAACGGCTTGGGAAACGATTCAAAATTGGCAAAAAAATCCCAGTGAATGGGGGAGATAAAAATAAGCAAAGTCGGCAAAAGAATTACTTCTGCCGACTTTCTCGTTTTTGCCTAATTAGCAACATCCACTACTACAAAATGGACAGTTGCAACATAGCAAAGCTAATTCTAACATGGTGACTAACAACATACGTTTTGAGTTTAAATTGTGAAACATAAATTACCCTACATAGACACCTTTACGCATAAAAAGACGCAAAAAAATTATGCCTTTGCACAAGTTTCACAAGCATTTTTTTTCGGTTCGTAATTTACTACTTGTCCTCTCGCATCAAACTCAAAAATACAACATTCCATCAACATTTCTTTTAATTTTTCTCGCCCACGCTGCACCCGCGATTTTGCTCCTGAAAGCGAAATCCCTAATTTATCGGCAAGCTCTTGCTGCGAAAGTCCCTTAATATCCGTCAAAATCAACGCCTCTGCATATTTATAAGGAATCTTTTGTGCATCGGGAAAATGCAATAAAAAAAGTTGATACACCTGCGAAGTAGAAGCTTTTGGCATCGTTTGAATATGTTCCATTAAAGGAAAACAATTCATCGCCAAATCCTTCAATGTTTTATGTTCTTCGCTAAAA
>JBJXHA010000075.1:0-15599 GCA_046160275.1 Bacteroidia bacterium
GTGTATTTTAATAAATTGTTGAGAAATACGATGGTTAATTTTTCAAGCATCACGACTTGCGAACAACCGAATACAAATACGCGCATTGATACAGGCAATGTAACGCAAATTATTCCTGTGGATTCGGTTGATAATCAACAAACTCCTGCTTCTTTGATTTGGAAATATTACCCAAATCCAACCACGGGCATTTTAACCGTAGAAATCAATGGCAAAATGAGCGAGTTTTATGTTGCCGACCTCACAGGCAAAGTGCTACAACGCTACGAAGTCAATAACCAAGAAAGCATTACCGTTGACATCAGCGAATTTGCAAACGGCATTTATCTCATTCGTTATGAGTATGAAACTGATAAATGGATGACTGGAAAGGTGATTTTGTCGCATTAGGTAGAATTTCATGTTAGTTACAAATCTTGTTATTTTTCAGGGTAGGAATGAATTCCCACCCTGAAAAATAACAAAATTTACTCGCATAACATTGTAAAAAAGACCTTCCAAGTTTTTGAAACTTGGAAGGTCTTTTTACCTCAACTCCTTAGCCTATTCCTTTACAAAAACGATTCCCGCGCCGCCTTCTTTGGCTTTTAACACATAAATTCCTTGGGGCAAAGCAGCAATGTCTATATTTTCTTTGCCTTCTATTTCAAAGGTTCTTAGCGTTTCGCCCATCATATTCACCAAAGAAAAATGCGTTAATTTTGGAGTTTCTATCGTTAATGTAGTTTGGGCAGGATTGGGATAACATTGAAAATGAGCTGTTTGCGTATTATCTTCAATGCCTACCAAATCAGTAAAAGTAGTCGTTTCCAAATTCGTAATCACAGGTAAATTATAATCAAAATAAATTTCCACCTTATTGCTAATGCTAGCATTTTGGGGCAAAGTATTTTTCGTTTTAATTTTGAATACTACATAACCATGACTTTCAGGTTCATTAGAAAAGGAATCTGCGAGCATAATATTTTCAAAATAAAACTGTAATACATTATCTTTCAAATCAATGTGTGCATCATGTGAAGTTTTGATAATTTCAATGCTTGATAAATCATAAAAATTAGTATTCAAAGAATCCACAACCACCACATTTTCCGCATGATAATTTCCTGTATTTTGAAAACGCACCAAATAATGCAAATATTCCCCAATTTTATTATTGGACAGTAATTTCCCTTCTAAACAAGTTTTGTCATTAGGGTCGTAAGCGCCTACTTCAATTTCATTTAGCGGCTGAACATTATCCGAAGGTGTTGTTTCATTAGGTAAGGAAATAGATGCTATAAAAGACAGTTGGTCTCCAATTTGATTAATAGGTGGAGGTAGCACCTTCATGAATACCGTAATTGCTCTTGTTTCAAAAGGTTGTAGGTTCGTATAAGTCCACGTCAATTGACCGCTTGTTTGGCTAACAGGCGGCACACTTGCGTTCAAAAAGTCCATCTTATTCCCCAAAAAAGTATAACTAATATCGCCCGATGCTACCGTTGTACCTTTGTTCTTAAAAATTAAGGTATAAACCGCATCAAAGCCAGGTCTAGGTGCTGCTGCCGAAAACAAAGCAATTTCTACGTCAGGAAAATTTCCGTTGGGGGAAATACAAAAGTTTTGGTTTTGCTGATTGTTATTGTTGTTAGCAAAGTTAATAGCGGTTGAAGCAGGCGAAACACTAAAGTAATTTGTGTTTGGCATTTGCGGGGCAAGCGTGTAACTTCCTGATAACAAAGGAAGTGTATAATTTCCTGTCAAATTGGTATAGGTATAAAAAGAAACGTTACCCGTATTCAGTTGAAGGGGTAAATGCGAATAAACAGGGTCATTGTTTGCACAGCCATTGTTATCTTGGTCGAGGAGCGCGTTTCCTACCACCATATTAAAGCTCCCACTAGGCAAATAAGCGCAAAAAGTATTAATGGATAAAGCATTTAATCCAAACTGCGCTGCCTTTTGCTGCACATTCGCTAATTCGTTGTAATCAGCACAAACATAATGCAAGTTAGGACAGTTTTGAAAATTAAGCGAACTTTCATTCTTCCCATTTTTTATAGACAGTGTTGTTAAATTAGGATTTGAACCGCAAGCAAGGCTATTCAATGCTTGGCAATCACTGACATCTAAATCTGTCAAAAGCGTATTAGCACAATGCAAACTACTTAATTTTGTACAATTCGCCACATTTAGGAATAACAAAGGATTATTTAAACAAGTTAAAGTCGTCATTTTTGAACACCCACTCAGTTGTAAGGTAGAAAGGGAATTATTTTCGCAAGATAAAGTTTTTAGGTTTATTACCGTCAAACTGGTTAAATAATTAGAAAAACATTTAACATCGTCTAAAATGGGGCAACCTGTCAGGTCTAAACTTGTGAGTTGGTTATCATGGCAATCCAAATCTACAAGGTTAATATTGCCAACTATCAAACTCGAAAGGTTATTGCTTTGGCACTCCAAATACCATAAATTGGGTAACATGCTCACATCTAGTGCGGTAAGTTGATTACTACTACAATAGAGGTAATTTAAGTTTGTAAAAGCTTCTATCCCTGTTAAATTACTGATATTGCTATAAGATAGCGTCATCGTAACCGTGGCTTGCGCCTCAGCTACTTGAATTTCGCCATCTCCACTCGTATCTATCCCCAATACAATGAGTTTGTTTTTAAAATTTAGATCGGGGATGTTCACATTTTGAGCTTGAACATTTTGCAATAAAATGCCAAAAAGCAAGCAAGTAAGTATTGTTTTTTCAACATAAAATAAGGAAATTAAAGTGTAAATAGCCAAAAGATAGTGAGCATTTCGAAGTAAAATATCACCTTGACAAAGATAAGCAGCCCTTCGCTGATAAAAAAATCAACTGAGCAGTTTTTGCTACCTCCTTTTTCCTAAATTAGCAGAAACCCTAAAAAATCGCTAATTTTGCACAAAATTTATCAAAAGTATGAAATCAATTGGAATTGCTTGCGACCATGCAGGTTTTGAATTAAAGGAGTTGTTGAAAGAAACTTTGTTGGCAGAAGGATATGAAGTGCAAGATTTTGGCACAAATTCCTTAGCCTCAACCGATTATCCCGACCATGTTCATCCTTTGGCGATAGCAGTCAATGAAGGAGATTTGGAGGTAGGTATTGCGATTTGCGGCTCTGCACAAGGGGTTTGTATGGTGGCGAATAAGTATCCGAATGTGCGTGCTGCGGTGGTTTGGTGCGAAGAAATTGCGAAACTGAGCCGTCAGCATAACGATGCTAATGTGATTTGCTTACCTGCTCGTTTCTTGGAAACAGAAATGGCTAACACCTGCTTGAACACTTTCCTTTCTACGGAATTTGAAGGAGGAAGGCATCAAGATAGAGTAAATAAAATTTCAGGAGATTTGTAGGGCGTAATAGGGTTCGGAGCTTTTCAGGAAGTTCCGAACTCTAAAAAATTCGTAATTTATCATGTTTTTGCGCTTTCTTTCTTTTTTTTATGGCATTGGGGTAAAATTACGCAATGAAGCCTACGAAACGGGATTTTTTCGGGCTTATCATGCGGGCATTTACACCCTTAGCATCGGCAATCTCTCAGCAGGCGGCACAGGAAAAACGCCTGTTGTGGCTTATTTGATTGCGCATTTTTTACAAAAAGGAAAGAAAGTAGCCTATTTAAGTCGTGGTTATGGGCGAAAAACCAAAGGCTTTTTACAAGTAAATGCCTCAAAATCAAGTCCTAGTGAAGTAGGAGATGAAGCCTTGCAAATTTCCAAACGCTATCCCAATATTTTGGTAGCTGTATGCGAAGACCGCGTAAAAGGAGCAGAAGAATTGCAGAAAATTCAAGCCATAGACGTTTTACTGCTCGATGATGCCTTTCAACACCGCCGCATTTACCGCGATAAGGAAATTGTGGTGATTGATGCACAACACTTGCCTACTGATGACTATTTGCTTCCCGCAGGTCGCTTGCGTGAGCCTGTCGAGTCACTCTATCGTGCGGATATTGTGGTGATTAACAAGTGTTTTGACAAACGTCAACTCCCTGCAATCCAAAAAGCCTTGCAGCCGCATCTTTCTGTCCAGGCAGAATTTGTATGCTGTTATCCTGTTTTATCCACAGCCATTTCTTTTACAACAGGTGAAAAAATTGCCCTTTCGCAGCAAAAAGTGATTGCCTTTTGTGGCATTGGCAATGCCGAAGCTTTTTACCAAAGTTTAGAAGCCGCAAACGTAACTTTGGTGGAAAAACATACTTTCAAAGACCATCATTTTTATACCGAAGAAGAAATATTTCAACTCATTGAAAAAGCAAAAAATTTGCCTATTTTTACGACAGAAAAAGATTTTGCAAGATTACAAGATAAATACTATCATTATCTCCTCCAACAAGCCAACTTCTATTATGTTCCAATGGAATTAACATTTTGGGAAGGGGAAGATAGGCTAAAAATGGTAGTTGGCAAATGAAATAGCAGCCTAAGCGTATGTTTAAAAATTAATGTACTAATAATCAAAATATTAACTAAACTCTTAATGCAGCAGCATCTACACAACAGCGGCTTTAGGGTGTTAGTTGTGTAGATGCTGCTGCATTGAAATCAAGGAGAATGATAATCAATTAACTAAAATTTAACTATACTTTAACCGCGACAAATTAAACCACTAAAATATGAAAAATGAAAACAATTACACAGAGGAAAATGCAGCCAACGCTTCCTCTCCTCGCGACAAACAATCCTTTGGGAAACAGCAACTTTTTCAAGATAGTCCTCCTTTTTTGGGTACACTTGCCATAGATAGCCTTCGGGAAAAAGGGAATTTTAGTACCCTTGCGAGTTTGATAGCTTTGATAATTCTGATTCTTATGGTTCTTATGATTGTTTTTCAGGCTCCAGATTCCTTTACAATGGGTGTAAT
Organism: Bacteroidia bacterium; assembly: GCA_046160275.1. Taxonomy (GTDB): domain Bacteria; phylum Bacteroidota; class Bacteroidia; order J057; family J057; genus JBJXHA01. Next base: position 4,890 of record JBJXHA010000075.1, read on the forward strand.
CGTTATTTTATCACTTGCGGCTTTCTTAAAAAATTACATGGATAACCACGTTTTGGAGCGAAAGACCTACCCCAATTTTTATTTATTTTTAACGCAAAGTCGGATTTTTTCAGAAAGAGAAGAGGTAAATGTGAATGTCTTTTTCAAAAAAATGGAAAATATCATTTTTCGTTTGTACGACAATGCTGCAGAAGCTAACAGCGAAGATTTTTATCAAACCATTGAGATAAAATGGGAAAGTGAAGGCGAAAAATATGCCTTTTATGGCTACATTGACATAGAAAATGACAATTATGAAAACACGCTTCAATTGATGAAATATTTGAAAAAAGCAGGTATGGAATTTAAGGAATATGACACCAATTACGAGCGCACGTATTTTTTAAAAAGGGATCATGATGGCACTTCTTCCAAAAAATACGAAGAGTTAATTGAGCAAATTGGGAAAGAGGAGGAAGATTGACGAGGAAAGTGAAGTACTCCGTTCTTGTCCATAGTGGAGGGTTTCAAACCCTCCACTATGGACAAGAACGAAATAGTTAAAATAAATACGTATTTTTCAACGCACAAATCGCATTATCTTCACAATATAAAGCATTAATTATCAAATAACTAACACTGTTTACTGATAACTGTTAATTGTCCCCTATTTTACTGCTTCACTACCTTTTTCCAAGCTTCCCCGTCTTCAGTTTTCACTTGCAATGTGTAAATTCCCGTAGGAAAAGTAGCAAGTGAAATGAGTGCGTTACCTGCTTTTCCTTCGCCTACCAGTTGCCCCATTGCATTAAAAATCTGGATAGAAAGTATCTTTTTCCCTTGCGCGTCAATTCGGCAGACATTTTGGGTCGGGTTAGGATAAACATTAATAACACTTTCCAAATCAGCTTTATTTTCTAGGGCTACCGTAGGTTTTTCATACACCAAATTCAAAACGGGCGCGAAATCGGGGTTTGTAGCATCGCTAAACATCACTTTTCCATTGCTGGCGTTGGGCGAGGAAAGGAGAAATTGCGTTGCATTGCCCTGCTGAATAAAAGGCAAAAAAGAGGCTGGCAAGTCTAAACGAATCCAATGTTTGTTGCCATTATTTGAGCCAAACAAACAAGGGGTAGCCGTTACGTCTGCCGTAGCGGTGTAATCATCAGCTTCAACGATTGCCGAAGCTCCTAAATTTCCTTTTTTCACCTTGATTTCCAGCGTATTATTGATAGGATTTGTTCCCACTAAACTTTCTCTTCTGAGAAAAATACTTGCCCCCAAAAGCGTAGTATCCGCCATATTTTGGGTGTCAAAAGAAAGCAAGGTGGAGAAGTTTTCGCCATTATTTTCGCCCATTTCCAAAGTGTTTGACACATTTCCCAAAGAAGAAACCGTTCCTGAATGTGTTCCATTTGCCAAAGTATAAAAATCATCCATTAAAAATTTATGATAAAATTTCTGGGTATGATATTCCAACAAATCGGAAAAACCTTGCGGAGCAAGATGAAAACAATCTTTGGTCAAAAGGTAATTCCGCATAGCGTTCTGAGGGGAAGGATAATTGGGAAATCCCAAAGGAAGTGGAGCACTATAAGGCGCATAAGTCCCACTTGGCGGCACACCTAAAGGGTTATTTTGCCCAAAAGTATGTTGCAAAACCCCTGTCGCATTGATAAAATGCACCTGCGGATCGGTGAGAAGATATTGCTCCATGCGTTGCGAGACTTTATTCAGTAAGTCATTGATTTGCAAGAAAGTAGGAAAGCCCATGTCTTCCCAGTTGCTATAATAAGGGTGATTTGTTTGAAAAGGAGCAGCACTTTCAATTATTTCTTCAAAATTCGGATAAGTATAACCACTCCATAAAATTTGAATATTGGGCTTCACGCTTTTTATAAAGTTCATCACCAAAATTAATCTGGCTTCTACCGAATCTATCATAGAATCCACCTCTGTTTGCGTCATACTTGTATTCCAATCTCCCAAAAAATCGTTTCCGCCAATGCTCAAATGTACGACCTCAACTGAAGGATTTGCCGCAAGCTGCGCTGCAATTTCATCTTGCTTGGTTGCCGTTAAAAAATCATTGGTTTCTGCGCCATTTTCTGCCAAAGTCGTATTCGTAAAATACTTATAGTGCGAATGTCCCCATTTTTCTAACACATTGTTAATGGTTTGGTCGGCTGCCATAAAGAAAGCCCAACTATCGCCCACAAGTAACACTTTAACTTCATCATTTTCAACACATTGTGCAAAAGAAGTGCATTGTAAATAAATGCCTAATAAAAAGAGTAAGTAGTTTTTTTTCATATTTTTAACCCTCATAAATAATAAAATTTCTTGTAGGCAAAGATACGGGATAAATGCAAAAAACAAATACCTAGTTGAGTCATTTACAAGTTTCTATAAAATTCAAGGAAAAATTTCATTCAAAAGAAATTTATTTTTGCAGACGAATTAACGTTTTCAAAAAATATTCGTTATTGTGGTGTTTTCATTAACTTTCTATTATTCACAATTTATCTATTAAAATGCGAACAGCGAAACTTTTTACAATTTTTTTACTTTTTTTCAGTCATCAATTATTTGCTCAAACTACACCTGCAAGCAAAAATATGCAGCTTGTTGGAACGTTGGATAAGGCAAGCTGGGGCGATTTGGCAAATATTTGGGGCTACGTTGCGCCTAATGGCACAGAATATGCCCTCATTGGCGCAGAGATGGGTGTTTCCATTATATCCCTAGCCAATCCTTCAAGCCCAGTAGAAGTTCAATTTTTACCGGGAATTCAAACCATTTGGCGCGAAATTAAAACATTTGGTACTTATGCGTATGTGTCAAATGAAGGAGGTGATGGTTTACGTATCATCAACCTTAGCAATCTGCCTGGTCCTGTTACCTACAAAGATACCACAATCGAAGGCATTGTAAAATCCCATAGCGTTTCTGAAACAGATGGCTATTTATACGTAAATGGTTTTAATTCAAATGGGGGCTTTAAAGTTTTTAACCTTACGCCTAATCCTTGGATTCCACAATTTATGGGCGAATACAACACACGCTATGTACATGATTGTTATGTAAGAGATGATATTATGTATGCGGGTGAGATTTACGATGGTATGTTTACCATTATTGATGTGAGCAACAAAGCAAACCCACAAGTACTTAGTAATCAAACGTATGTAAATTCATTTACACATAATACATGGCTCAACGATGCCAGCACTTTTTGTTTTACGACAGATGAAAAAGACGAGGCCTATGTATATGCTTGGGATATTTCTAACCCTGCAAGTCCTTTCATCGTTGATGATATACGCGGTTCGCAAAGCGCAGGCTTATCTATTCCGCATAATATTCATGTGTTAAATGATTATGGGGTAACGTCTTATTATAAAGATGGGGTGGTAATTTTTGACGTTTCTCACCCGAATAATATGGTGGAAGTGGGCTATTACGATACCTTTACACAAGGCAGTGGTGGCGGTTTTGATGGCTGTTGGGGCGTTTATCCTTACCTTCCTTCAGGACATATCATCGCTTCAGACATCACAAATGGGCTGTTTGTACTCAAAGCAAGTTATAAAAGAGGTTGCTTTTTAGAAGGATTAATTACTGATGCAAATACAGGACAAGCGATTCAAGGAGCAAATGTGGTACTTTCTGGAATTACTGAAAACTCCTTAAATACAGGTGCTTACGCGACAGCTACGGCAGATTCTGGCAGCTATCAAGTGACTTATTCTAAACCTGGCTACAATGCGCAAGTCATTAACGTAACCCTTTCTAACGGAGTAGTTACCGTTCAAGATGTGCAACTTGTTCCTCAAGCGGCTGTTGCTATTAACATTCAAGTATTAGAAACTGGAACAAATGCAGCAATCGGAAGCGCGAAAGTGGAATTAGTAGAAAGTGCTTCAGGTTTGTCCTATAATTTTACCACGAACACAAGTGGAAACATTAGCAATTCTGTAATTGCAACTACCTATAACATGGTGGTAGGAAAATGGGGCTATGTAACCAAAGAAATTACGCTTACCGTTTCAGGGGCGGGACCTTACACAATTTATTTGGACAAAGGCTATTATGATGATTTTTATTTTGATTATAGTTGGGTAGTTTCGGGCAATGCACAAAGAGGAGATTGGGAAAGAGGAGAGCCAGTAGGAACAATGATTACACAAACTCAAACGCCTGCTAATCCTGATGAAGATGTAACAAATGACATTGGATATCAATGCTTTGTAACAGGAAATGGCGGTGGCAGCGTAGGAAGTGATGATGTGGACAATGGAGCAACTATTTTGACATCGCCTACCATGGATTTGAGTTCTTACATAGAGCCTGTGATTTATTTTAATTGGTGGTTATTTAACTTTGATGCAGCAAATCAAGGGGTAATCAATGACCATTATAAGGTGTCTTTGCTAAATGGTACAACTTCTATTCCGATTTTTGATTATACAGGAGTTCATAATACTTGGATGTTTGACAGTATTCATGTCAAAGATTTCGTTACGCCTTCGGCAAATATGAAATTAGTTTTGAACGTAGAAGATGCTACCCCTGGTCATCTTTTGGAAGGCGGTTTTGATAAACTTCATGTTATAGATGTCGCTGCACCTTCGGCAATTACTTCTCCTTTTGCCGAGAACGCGCATCTTAAATTTATCCCTAATCCTGTAGAAAATCGTTTTCAATTTGCTTATGATTTACCACAAGGAACAAATTATAGTTTAGAACTTGTTGATTTACAAGGGAAAGTAATCAAAACGTTCAACCTAGCCAATAACAAAGGCAGCATCGCAATTGACTGGCAAGTAGCAAGCGGCTTGTATTTCGGGCGATTGATGGAAAATGGAAGAGTGGTAAAAGTAGAGAAAATACAGAAATTGTAAGCGTGTAATACGTGAGCTAATTTTACGCAAAAAAGTTCGGAACTCGTTATCGGGTTCCGAACTTTTTGCATAGAATATACTAAAAATACCTTTATTTCAACACTACTTCTGTCGCGCCATTGCCATATTTTAAGGTCTCAGCCGATTTAAAACTTTTGACTTTGGAATGAATGTGCAAGCGGCGATGAATTTCAGATTTGAGTTTACCTTCCCCTACTCCATGAATTAACACCAAATTCGTGTAATTTTCTACCAAGGCATCAGAAATTGCTTGCTCAAAGGCATTAATTTGGATAAATAGCATGGCTGCTTTGTCCAAATTTTCGGTATCTGTTACCAGCTTCTCGATGTGCAAATCTACGACTTTCGTACCTTTTGGCAAGTTGTCGGGGGTGTTTTTCAGTTTAATATAATCCGATTCTTTGGCAGTAAAAACAGGTTGTGGCGCGTTATTTTTATCTCGCAAAGGAAAATACCAAGTATCTTTTTGCAATAACTCACTGAAAACACTGTTTTTGTGCAAATATTCCATTTTCCACGTATAATTTTTTTCTACGGGAGATTGCGGCATTCCTGAACCTGTGGTATAATGCAAAAATTGAAAATGAAAGTCGCGGAGGTGAGAAAGTTGGTCAACCGAAATGCGTTGAATCAAAGTAAAGTTATTACTTGCCACTTTTCCTGCGCCCAACATCTCAAATTTTGACCGAATGCGCCCATAACAAGTGAACAAAATGTCCCACTTTTCGGGATTTGCCAAAAACAATTCGAAGTGATCTGCACCCGAAGGGCAAACCGCCAAACTCAATTCCATCAAATGAATGCCCAAGCGAACAGGAAGTGGGTCATCATCCTTCGCTTTTTTCTTTTCCACCTCCTCTGGCGGCAACAAAATATTCTCGTGAATGTCAATCGGAATCAAATCATTCACCTCATATTCTACGGGAAAATCATCACCCAAATCCACCTCCACCGTATTTTTATCTAAAATCGCAGTGATTTTACCCTCTCCTTTTTCACTCAAAAAACGGACGCGTTGTCCTATGATAAATTTCATATTCTTATTTCCCTACTGCTGTTAAATCAATTCCCCCAAAATCTCCAGACGACATCATTAAAAAAACATCGTTTTTATTTTGGGCTACAAAACGTAAAACGGCAGAAAGTTGTTCACTATCAGTTACATAATGCAAATTTCTATCAGCAAATGCGTGCTGAATTTCTGCCACTTCGATAGGACTTATACGTTTTTGAGCGAAAATATGTTTGTTAATAAAGACAATTTTATGCGCTGCACCTTGTAATGTATTCGCATATTGTTTCAAATACTCCTTATTCAAAGAACTAAAAGTATGCAATTCAAGGCAGGCAATCACATTGCGTTTGGGATACATTTCCAATACAGCCTCTACCGTAGCTAACACTTTAATAGGAGCGTGTGCAAAATCTTTGAACACAATACGATTAGGTTGGTTTACGACCAACTCTAAGCGCGATTTCGCCCCTTTAAAAGTAGCAATGTGTTTCAAAAAATCGGGGACTTCTACGGCAAGTTGCTCACACACCTTCCAAGCTGCCGCAATATTGGTCATATTATGCTTACCAAAAACGCTTACTTCTTGTTTTGTACCGCCCATTCCTAGCAAATTTTCGCCAAAAGAAACAGTATATTTTCCATCTCTCACCTTATAACTTGGGGTATGAAAAGGATAAATGTACAAAGATTCCATTGTTTCTGAATCTTTTTTTGCCTTTACCATCTCCTTCAACAACTTATCTTGCTCATTATAAAGGATATAACCCGCTTTCGGCATGGTTTGAATCAATTGCTCAAATTGCTGATTGTATGCTTCTTCGGTAGGAAAAACATTGATATGGTCCCAAGAAATGCCCGAAATTAAGGCGATATGTGGTTGATAGACCAAAAATTTAGGACGTTTATCCAATTTAGAAGCCAAATATTCGTCTCCTTCTATGATGGTCAGATAAGAACTTTCTTTGATAGAAACGGGATTTTCAAAGCCCTCTACTTGCGAGCCTACAAGATAATCAAAAGAATAATTCAAGCCTTTCAATACGTGCATCACCATCGAAGTAATCGTAGTTTTGCCATAACTGCCCGTAATTACCACCCTTTGCTTATTTTTGCTTTGCTCATAAATAAACTCTGGATAAGAATAAATTTTTAAGCCCAAAGCCTTTGCTTTTGCAAGTTCGGGATTATCCTCAAAAGCATGCATTCCCAAAATTACGGCATCTAAATCACTCGTAATTCGGTTTTCGTCCCAACCTTCTGTAAGGGGCAATAATTCGTACTGTGTTAATCGGCTTTTTGCAGGGTCAAAAATCTTATCATCAGACCCAGTAACCTCATGTCCTGCTTGTTTAAGGGCAATTGCCAAGCTGTGCATCACTGCCCCTCCTATTGCTATAAAATGAACCTTCATTTGTAAGGAAGAATGAATAAGCGTGAGGAAAAAGAAAACTGCTTGATGTTCAAGCGTATTTGCCTTGCCTTCGCATCAATAAGGTGCAAAAGTACGAAAGATAGCGAAATAATACAAAGATGTGGCAAATTGAGGAGGAATTTCTTATCATTGCAAGGATAAAAATTGCATCATTACACCCTAAAATAGGCAAAACGGAAGGCAGCACTAACAGTGTTACCTTCCGTAAATTGTTTATAACGTTTATTCCTTTAGCGAATATCCTTATTCGTTTAGCGAATATCCTTATTCGTTTCCACCTGAAGCAAAATCCAAAGCAAGAGAAAAACGCAAGGTATTTCCTAATGGATGATTTTGAGCCAAAGGTGCAAGGTAAGAAAAGTCCACCGTAACGATGCTATATTTTACCCCTAATCCTAGAGTGATAAATTTACGATTTCCCTTCAAAGGATCTTCGTAAAAGAAACCTGTACGTGCTGCAAACAAATTGCGATACCAATATTCCATACCCACCGCCGCACTAACTTCGCTTACTTCCTCGCTAAAACCGCCTGTTGCATCACCGAAGCTCCCAAAAATTCCCGAAATTAAGGTTTTTGTAGAAGTTCCTCCCGCTGAAGGCACAAGCAATTTGTTATAATCATTGGTAAGCGTCAAACTATTGAAGTCGTCAAGTTGTGCTTTTGCAGCCCAGCCAAAACGCAAATTGGTAGGAATAAAGTTTTTATTTCCTGACGTTTTGGTATAAGACATTTTCGCCCCAATGTTAGAAACATTCACGGCAGCTTTCACATTCAAAGGCATTTGTCCTCCTGCACGGCGAATTTTAAAATCATCGCTGTAAGTGAAAGAAATGTCACCTGCCGCACTGTTTGCAGGGCGCAAATTAGGAACTACATCAGAATTAGGCGCGATAGAGCTGTTAATATAGCGCAAAGCTACCCCAGCAGAAAGTACGTCTGTTACTTTTCTTGCATATCCTACATCAAAAGCAAACTCATTCGGCTTACCATTTCCTGCGGGTTGCCCTGCATAATCGGTGAAATTGATGCTACCCAAAGAGAAATAACGCAATGAAGCTCCCAAAACACCTCCTCTTTCTCCCAAGTTGTAATAACCTGAAAGGTAAGCCAAATTGATGTCTTGAATGTTTAGCCCACGCAACCAAGGCGAATAGGTAAGCCCCACGCCAGCAGTTCCTGGATAAAACGCTAACATGGAAGGGTTCCAGTGCATCGCATTTGCATCATTGGTCGAAGCAACTCCTGTTTCACCCATCGCTCCACAACGAGAATCGGGCGCAATTAAGAGAAAAGGTACAGCCGTTGTAATGGTTTTGTATTGCCCTAGCGCATTTGCCTGAGCATAGATGGAACTGCTAGATGCAGCAAGTATTGCACCAGCAAGAAGAAGTTTCTTCATGAATGAAAACATACACATTTACGTTGAAATAATTACTAATAAAATTTGAAATTAGTATTTTTATTCCATAGGCAAATTAAAAAATTAATGAATTTACAAAACCCAAAAAGATAACAGGTGTTGATTAAAAGTAAGTATAAGATTAGCCTTTTGCAAACGAATTATTTATCTCAAAAATTATTCCAAAATAAATATATTTAACGCGAACTAAAATATTTATAGATAAACAAATGAGTCAAGACCCTGAAAATGTTAGCGTTCATTCTTGCGAGTTCCTACATTTCCTTCTTAACGGTTCAATTGTTACTATGGTTGCTTTTTCTTACCTATTTAAACCTTGCAAAACTATTGTTTTTTTTTTTTAGAATACAACTATTTCTCAAAAATTATTTTCAAAAAAAATACGCTAGGGTTTTTCTCAAAGCATGATACAAAGGTAATATCTCTGAAAAAAGTTCGCTATCCCAAAAAAATTACCCTTTTTTTAGACCTTACTAGGTTTTTAGAAACCTAGTAAGGTCTAAAAAAAGGAGGCGAAAAATTTTTCCCTTCCCTTTTTACAAAAAAAGTCGTTATTTAGCGGAGAAATAATAGACAGTGAACAGTGAACAGTGAACAGTGAACAGTGAATAGTGAATAGTGAATAAAATAAATACTGATAAATACTTAACCAATAACTTATTGACTGATAATTGATTAACTTACAACTGATTGACTAACAATTATCCAACTGATAACTGTTTAACTGATAACTGTTTGACTGATAACTGTTTGACTGATAACTGTTTAACTGATAACTGTTTAACTGATAACTGAAAATATGAACAAATTTCTGTGTGCAATATGCTTGCTTCCTTCCCTTGTGTATGGGCAAATTGGGGGTAGAAATGTGTATGATTTTTTAAATTTAGCTCCTTCAGCGCGGTTGGCGGCTTTGGGAGGTACGAATGTTTCGATTTATGATGATGATGTAAATATGGCGTACCAAAATCCCGCCTTGCTCAATGACTCTTCGGACAGGTGGATGTCGGTCAATTTTTGTAATTATTTGTCGGATATTAGCTTCGGCTATGTTGCGTATTCGCATTATCTCCCTCAAATTGGCTCTTTGCATGGAAGTGTTCAGTATTCAAATTATGGGAAATTTGTCCAAGCAGATGAGGTAGGAAGCCAGTTAGGGACTTATTCTGCCAGCGATTTGGCGATTACGATAGGGCTTTCTCGCGCTTATAATCGTTTTCATTATGCAGCAAACTTAAAATTTATCAGTTCTAATATTTCTGCCTTTTCCTCAACAGGTTTGGCAGTTGATTTAGGTGGTTCTTATTATAGCAAAGATAAATTATTTGGTGCGGGCATTGTTTGCCGAAATTTAGGGGTGCAGCTCTCAAAATATACGCCAACAGGCGACAGAGAAAAGCTTCCGACCCAATTAGTTGCGGGTATTTCCTATAAATTGGCGCATATGCCTTTGCGTTTTTCGGTAACGGCAACCAATTTAGAAACCCCTGTCTTGATTTTTACCGACCCAAATGCGCAACCGACTTACGATTTAGCAGGAAATCTCATTCCACCGAAAAAAAGAATTGGCGACAAAATCGCAAGCCATTTTATTTTTAGTGGAGAATTTTTGCTAGGAAAAAACTTGCGTTTGCGAACAGGCTACAATTATTTGCGCAGACTTGAATTAAAATCGCAAGGAAGAAGCGGGCTAAGCGGCTTTTCTTTTGGGGCGGGTATTCGCGTTTCGCATTTCCGTTTTGATTACGCTTACAGCAGTTTTGGCATTTTGCGTAATGCACATCAATTTTCCATTTCCACAGGTTTGAATAGTTGGAAGAAAAAATAATTACCCAATTAGTTTAAAAAGTTCTGAATTCTTCGAAGAGTTCAGAACTTTTTAAACTAATAATACATATATTCCTCCGACAGAGCGAAAGACATATACACCAATTCGG
>JBJXHA010000076.1:0-2956 GCA_046160275.1 Bacteroidia bacterium
TTTACAATATAGTTTGCTATTTCTAAAAACACGCCTTATGTTTGAATATGTTTTTATTTTCAACTACCTAATCAAACAAAATGTATGAAAAAATCTTTTTTCTTTTTTGCCATTTTTTTCATGGCACAACTCGCTTTTAGTCAAGTTACCTTTGTCGAGAACAAAGGGCAGTGGGCAGACTTTATTTTATATCGTCAGCAACTTCATCAAGGAGAATTTATCATGGCAAAGGACAGGTTTTTATATGCCTTACAAGAGGATAAACCTAATCCCTTTGCGCATCATAATCACCACGAAGAAGAACTTAATGCAGAAGATTATGAGTACAAAGGGCATCTATATCAAGCACGCTTTGTTCAGGCAAATCCCAAAGTTGAGGTAACAAGTAGCGATGCTTCTGCGACTTTGTTTAACTATTATTTGGGAAATGAGCCGAAAAAATGGGCGACAGGGGTGAGAGCGTACCAAAAAGTTCGGTATCATAACTTATATGAGGGCATTGATATGGAAGTGTATGGTTCTCAGCACTTAAAATATGATTTTACCGTAGCTCCTCATGTTTCGCCAGCCTTGATTCAAATTGCTTATGAAGGCGCAGATAAGGTAGAAATTGCAGGGAATGGGAATCTGTTGATTCATACAAGCGTTACGACCGTAACCGAACTTGCGCCTGTGGCTTATCAAATAATTGAAGGGAAAAAACAGGAGGTCGCTTGTTCATTTTCGCTATTGGATTACACAGTTTCTTTCAAATTCCCTCATTCCTACAACGAAAACTATCCGCTTATCATTGACCCCGCGATTGTTTTTTCTACTTATACAGGCTCTACCTTAGACAATTGGGGCTTTACTGCCACAGGCGAAAAAGGCAAAGCGATTGGCGGAGGAATTGTTTTTAATGGCGGTTTTTCGGGAGGAGCAACAGGTTTTCCTACATTGGGAGCATATCAAACCATTTTTCAAGGCGGCACAAGTGATGTTACCCTTACTCGTTATACTGCTGATGGAAGTAGTCTCATTTTTTCCACTTATATAGGAGGAAATGAAGCCGAGCAGCCACATAGCATCGCAATTGCCCCTAATAAAGATATTCTTGTGATGGGAAGAACTAATTCGCCTAATTTTCCCATGTTTGGAAGCGGATATGATAATCTTTATAATGGCGGATATGATTTGTTTGTCGTAAGAATGGATTCAGTAGGTGCAGTATTAAATTCTACTTTTATAGGTGGTGCGGGTGATGATGCCGTAAATATTACTCCTGATGATTTCACATTTAACAGTCTAAGATACAATTATGAAGATGGCTCTCGTGGAAGGATATACACTGATAATCAAGGGAATTGTTATATCGGTTCTTCTTCTCGTTCTAATAATTTCCCTACTACTGCGGCTGCTTTACAAAGCACTTTAAAAGGAACGCAAGATGGTGTAATCGTAAAATTAGCCGCTAATTTGGGAAGTTTACTATACAGTTCTTATCTAGGTGGCTCAGGCGATGATGCTGTTTATGATATTAAGTTAGATTCTCTTAATAATATATATGTTACAGGAGGAACTTCAAGCTCGAATTTCCCTACGACACCAGGAACGCTTCAACCTACCTTGGCAGGAACCGTTGATGGATTTATCTCCAAAATAAATGATACAGGCTCTGCAATGATTGCATCTACTTATTTTGGAACAAGTAGTTATGACCAAACTTTTTTCCTTGAAACAGATGAATTATTGAATGTCTATGTATTTGGGCAAACAAGAGGAAATATGCCAATGGTTAACGCCAATTATGGGCAAGTGAATGGAAAACTATTTATCACTTGCCTAAATAACGCATTGACAAGTCGAGTATTTCAAACTACTTTAGGGGCTGGGGCTGGCGTTCTTCCCAATTTATCGCCTTCTTGCTTTCAAATTGACAAATGCGAGAACTTATATCTTTCGGGCTGGAGCGGGAATTTCACTAACGTTGAGAATCTTGAGGCTTGTACAGGAATGGAAACTTCGCCTACTGCTTACGATGCTACTACCGATGGTAACGATTTTTACTTTGCCGTAATTCAGGCAGGGGCAAGTAGTTTGTTATATGCCACCTTTTTTGGTGGAGATGGTTTGATGGAACACGTGGACGGCGGCACGAGTACGATTGATAAAGATGGCATCTTATACCAAGCTGTGTGTGCGGGTTGTGGAGGGTCTAGTAATTTTCCTACTACGCCAGGTGTTTGGAGTCAAACCAATAACAGTAATAACTGCAATTTGGGGGTGGTTGCGTTTAACCTAAATACGAACTGTAATCCTACCTCTTTGGGTACGCAACTTAGTTCTCCTTTGCTCTCTGCCATTCAAGCCTATCCTAATCCTGCGACTAATCGCTTAACTTTAACGCATCTCCCGCTTCATGCTACTGTTGAGTTATACGACATTGTTGGCAAAAAGCACTTGGCTTTTTCCGCTTCAGAGGCGGTGCATAGCTTTGAGTTGCCCCAAACCCTAACAGGCATGATTTTTCTGAACATTTCACTTGGAAAAGAAAGAATTAGCTTGAAAGTGCAAGTAGCGGACTAAGGGAAGGGCTGGATAATGAAAAACGATTTGCCGTTGTTAGTAGGGCAAAACCCACCCACAACGGCAAATCATTTGATTAGGTCATTTCGGCTTCGCTCAATGACCTAATCAAATCTTCCTTTTTTACTACGATTTTACCCATCTCACATAGCCCGATTTTTGTTCGCTGCTCAACCATAAGGTATAATTTCCTGATGCTAAATCACTTACATCAATGGGATCTTTCCCTAAAAGTTGCTCAAGCGTAATAGATTTTACAATCGACCCTTTGCTATCAATCAAGCGTAGCGTACCTGACGTAATTCCTTGAGGAAGCGTAAGTTGCAGCTTATCCGATGCAGGATTAGGAAATACTTCTATTTTTAAATCTCCCATTTCTTCCCATAAATCG
>JBJXHA010000077.1:0-3453 GCA_046160275.1 Bacteroidia bacterium
CACTCTACCCGACATTTTTTTGATTCCAATTTTTGATATTATAAAAGCTCGTAATAATAAATAAGAAATCATTTACAAATTCTGTAAATAGTTGAAAGTTTTTGTTTCGTTTATTGATAGCATTTCGTATGATATTCAAGCCATTGCGAGCAAAAGACAGAGCTTTATAGCCATGTTTTTTGGTTGGAATTTTCTTCTTCAAATCATGTCTAAAAACTCCAATTGTGAGGCAAATCACAAAAGCCAATGAAACCAAGAGGAATAATTTTTTGAGTTTTTTCAAGCACTTAAGATGCGTATTCTCAAGATTAAACCCCCGTTTTTTGATGCTTTGGAAAAAAGTTTCGATACACCACCTTTTTCTATAGGTTTCAAAAGGCTCAGATTCGGCATCATTGGTCAAGATTAACAAAGGGTCTTCCTCCTTTTTCTTGCCGATATATTTTTTGCACGCAAAATGTAGCGTAAAACCCGCAATTGTGATGTTTTTATGAAAGCCCGCACCATATTTTTCTAACAATGCTTCGCCTTTAATTTCTTCGTCCCCGATGCCGATATAATGACTTTTTGGAATGCGAATATGAAACTTTATCTTATTGTCTATCAAGTATTTCCACCAAATATCGCCAATAAATTCTCTGTCCCCAATAAGGGTACTAATTCCATCACTACCGAAAATTTCGATAAATTTTTTCAGTAAATATATCCGTTCACTTTGGTTACTATTCCCTTGTTTGTCCAGTAATTCAAACAAAATAGGAATCCCAATCCCTTGATAATGAAGGGTTAAACACAATACATTGATGTCTTGATTACCAAATTGCCAATTTGTGCGATCAAGGCACAATTTGTACGTTTTGCACGGGAAACAACTCATTAATAACTTTGCAAAACCTACGAAATCCATCTCAAAATCTTTGAAAAAACGTTCTATTCGCCGAACATTCGATTCTGCATCAACCTCCTCGTTCATATGCTGGGCAACCTCGCAAAAATGAACATTTCGACTCATGATAAGTCCCATTAAATAGCTCATCATGAACTTTTTACGCGATAAGTTAATCTTTTTTTGAGTTTTAACCCCAAAAAAATTGCCTAAATCAAAGATTCGAATTAAATTTGCATCGTACAATTTTTTCATTGTATAAAAGCCTAGTTTAGTTGTTTGACACCACTAAATTACGCTTTTTTTACTTCATATAAAAAATGTCGGGTAGAGTGATATTTATCATCAATTACCAGCCAATTGTTCCTGCACTGCCTTCTTTGGGTCTTACAACGGTAAATACCCGCGAAATGTTGAAGCCGAAATGTATGCCGCCTTTGAGCCAGTTGCCATTGGTTTCTGTCAAAAAGCCTTTTTCCATCATGGCGGTAGAATTGGTAAATTGTAATTGGAATACGTGACCACCCGTTTCGATGTCGAAGCCTAAAGAGAGTGAATTTCTATATTCGCTTGCTAACTGGTTGGGTAAGGCATAAAAATATTCAGCAGTTACGGCAAAACGCTTGGTGATTTTTTGGCGCAAGCCGATACCCATAAGATAAACGCTATTTTTTTCTGCACGTGTTTCCACAAGGTTGCGATGAACCATGGTGGGCATCAATTGTAAGGAAAAGCTTTCGTTAAATCTTCTGCCGATGATGGCTTGGTGGAAGTAGCTTAGGCGAGAAGTAAAATAATTTTTTCTATCAGGATTCTGCCATTTCAAGGTGTTAATACTCATTCCGCTTATCCAACAAAGGCTAATAGGCATTTTTTTCGCACCTGTACTTTGCCAAAGGATTTTATATTTTACATATCCATCGTAGGTTTTTTGGTAAGTATTTCGCCCAAGCCCTACTTGTAAGCGATCAGAAACGCCATAGTCTCCGCCAATACGCATACTTGCTTGGTCTAAGCCAAATACGCCATATAAGCCTTCGTTTAACAAGCCAAAACGATGAGAGATCTTAAAATCAAATACGCCCTTTGCTGTATTTTCTAGGGAATGGCCATTGATTACACGATTGGTTTTGAAAGAGTTACGCACGTAATCTGTAACAGGTTCATCGTCTAACATTGAAACCATAGAGCTGTCATTTTCTTGAGAAAAGGCAACAAAAGAGGAAAATAGAAAAGAGAGTATAAGTAAAAATTGTTTGTTCATAAAAAATAGGTTTAGAAAATTGTTAAAAACACTTATAAGAGTTCGGAACTTTCTAAAAAGTTCCGAACTCTTATAAGAATCTACAGCAGCGATTACATTGCTTTTAACTCCTTCAAATTCACGCTGATTTTGATGGTGTTTGAGATGTTGCTTACTTTATCTGCAGAAATTTTTACGCCATAATCGCTCAATGAAATGTTGAAAACGGAATTTGCACTCACTTTGCCGCCACTTACTACTACATTTCCTTTTGCTGTTACATCTTTTGTAACACCATGAATTGTGAGTTTTCCTGTAACTGAAACAGGATATGTGCCATTTGTTCCAAATTTCACTTTGCTGATGTCTGCGATTTTTCCTTTGAAGGTTGATTTTGGATATTTGTCTGATTCTACATAATTTTCGTTGAAGTGATCTTGCATCAACGATTTTTCGAATTCAAATCCTTTCATCAACAAAGAAAATTCCATCGCGCCTGTTGCAGCATCAATCACTGCGGCAGTTTTGTAGTTATTTGCCTTGATTGTTTCCATTTTTGCATCAGAATGGAAGTTAATATGCCCAGTTTTTGTTCCATATTTTTGCGCAAAAGTCAACTGCGTAGCAAACATAAGCAAGAGAAGAAAACCAAATTGAAATTTCATAAGATTTGATATTTTAAGTAATGGATAATTAATAATTGAGAATGGAAAATGTTAGGAACTAATTTATTATCAATATTTTAAACATAAGCTAATTCTTATCAAGTACTTAAACAATATTTGTTTACTGATAACTGCTCACTGATAACTGATAATTATTTTGTAGAAATAACGATGCCTTTTTTAAGTTGCACTTCTTTGCCTAATGCATCAAGTAAACTCTCGCTATCGCCCCCTTCAGCAGATTGAATGCCTGTACATTCGCCTTTTAATACAACTGCCGAACCTTCTTTTAATGCTGCCGCCTTTTCTGCTTGCTCAGGCTCAAGCGATACCCCAATTTCCCCGCTCATGCTTTCATTGCCCAAGGTTACCGCGATGTGTTGCTTATCCTCATCAGATTTGCTTTTTACTACTCCGCTTACCTCTATTACTTTGCCTTTGTATTTTTCTACTGCTGCTTTTTCGTCTTTTTCAAAATCAGCATACAAATCTTCCATTTTTAAGGTAAAATCCGTTTTTACATCGTTGGTAGAGGCAACTTTTTTACTGAATAAATAAAAGCCAATGCCACCACCAATTACACCTACTACTAGCCCAAGGAGGAGAAGTTTTTTGAATAAATCGTTCATATCTTAGATAAAAGTTAAATGATAAAAAAT
>JBJXHA010000078.1:0-2914 GCA_046160275.1 Bacteroidia bacterium
TTTTTAGGCACATAATGTCCGTAGGTAGAATAAGCAATGTCTATACCGGCTAGTTCTTCTCCACTTTCAAGCGCAAAAGGGAAAGAATAAGTGAAAATATTTGTTTGCATGATGCAAATAAAGCTTAGTCCTCAACGCAAAGCATACAAAACCTTACACATAGCTTTGCAGCTTTGCGTTTTGAGGAGATAAATGGAAAATAATAAACGAAAATAAAGCAGTGAAAATCAAGCAGAAACCAAGGGATGATTAAGCAAAAGCAGGGGCAGTGCTTTCTACTTTTGCAAATGCCTGCTCGATATCAGCAATGATGTCGTCAATGTGTTCGATACCAACTGAAATGCGAATTAAATTAGGAGTAACGCCAGATGCAAGCTGTTCGTCAATGCTTAACTGCTCATGCGTAGTAGAAGCAGGGTGAATTGCGAGCGTTTTGGCATCTCCTACATTCGCAAGATGACTCACTAACTGCAAAGAATTGATGAAACTAACCGCTGCGGTTTTGCCTCCTTGAATTTCAAAGGTAAGAACCCCTCCAGCTCCTTTGGGGAAATACTTTTGTGCCAAAAGATAGGCAGGATTTCCTTCTAAACTAGGATAATTGACACTTGTAACTTTGGGGTGTTGAGCTAAATATTTTGCTAATTTTAAGGTGTTTTCGACATGACGTTCTACACGAAGGGACAAAGTTTCCAAGCCCTGAAGTAATAAAAATGCGTTAAATGGGGACAGTGCTGCACCGTAATCTCTTAAGCCTTCTACTCGTGCGCGAATGATAAAGGCGATATTGCCAAAAGTACCCTTTTCTCCAAAGACTTCCCAAAAATTCAAGCCATGATAGCCTTCGGCGGGTTCACTAAATTGCGGAAACTTACCATTCCCCCAGTTGTAATTACCTGCATCAACAATCACCCCGCCAATGCTTGTGCCATGTCCGCCTATCCATTTAGTTGCAGAGGCTACAACTACATTCGCACCATGTTCAATAGGTCGGAACAAATAACCTGCCGCCCCAAATGTATTATCTACAATCAAAGGCAAGTCGTATTTTCGTGCCAATGCCGCAATCTCCTCAAAATCAGGGATATTTAAGCGCGGATTTCCTACACTCTCTAAATAAAGCGCTTTGGTATTTTCATCTATTAGCGACTCAAAACTACTTGCTTTGTCAGCCGATGCAAACCGCGCTTCAATACCCAAACGCTTAAAAGAAACTTTGAATTGATTGTAAGTACCCCCATAAAGATAAGAAGTTGAAATAAAATTATCGCCCGCGCTTAAAATGTTGGTAAGGGCTAAAAATTGCGCTGCCTGACCAGAAGCGGTTGCAAGCGCTGCGACTCCGCCTTCTAATGCGGCAATTCTTTTTTCAAACACATCGGTAGTGGGGTTCATGATGCGTGTGTAGATGTTACCGAACTCTTTTAATCCAAATAGGTTTGCAGCGTGTTCTGCATTGTTAAAAGTGTAAGATGCCGTTTGATAAATGGGAACAGCTCTTGCATTTGTAGTAGCGTCAGCCGTTTGCCCTGCGTGTAACTGCAATGTTTCAAATTTTAGATTTGACATAACAAACAAAGAATTAAAGAATGAATAATTGAATATGAATAGTTATTACAAACAAAAAAGCTCCTGCTTGATTTGCAGGAGCTTTTCGCTTAGATTTCGTATTTTATATTTCCTCAAATATTAAAATCGAAAAGCATACGCGAAGTACCCTGCCGCAAAGCGAGGCATACAACACATATACATTTGATGAATATTTTGAGAAAATGTCATAATCATTTTGAGATTTCGTTTTGTGGAATTGCGCTGCAAAGTTACGAATGGCTTATTCAGAAATCCAAATTTTTTTTCAAAAAAAGTGCGATTTTTCAAAAGAAAAATAATAATACACTGGTTATCAATAAAATAAAAATAGCCCTAGGAGTAAGAGAAGGAATAATCAATCCCAAAAACGAGTTGTTGCTCTGCCATTACTTTTTTAGATACAAGTAACTCAAAATCAAAGTGATGGAGGCGAGCAATCTGTTGTATTTGTGCCAATTCGCAATCTTCGGAGAGAATCATGCGAATTTGCGAATGTTGATGAAGGTAAGTAGGAAGTTGTCTGAATAATTGGTCAAAATATTCGAAATTTTCACCACAAAACCAAGCTTTTTCGCTATCATCTGTGGCGTTTTTGGGGTAATAGGGCGGATTGATGACGAGATAATCGAAGGTTTGCGGGGGAATTGCTTGGAATAAATCAGACACATAAGCAGTAACTTCTACGTGATTCAAAGCGGCATTTGACTTTACATTTTCCACAGCTTGCGGATTGATGTCTGAAGCAAAAACGTTAGCCCCTTTTTTGGCACAAACAACTGATATTAAGCCACTTCCGCAACCTAATTCCAATAATTTCAAACCCATTAAATCTTGCTTTTCTAAGTATTTTAGCAAAAATTGGGTACTCAAAAACAAAGCAGGATGAAAAACACCCGGCAATACTTTAATGCGAGAAGTTAAACTTCCATTTTCATAAAGATAATTTCTCGTTTGAGAACTATACCATTTTGCCCATAATTTCAAAGGGCGATGCGTGAGGCGTTTGAGCAGAGTGCGAAGAATCATATTATTTCTTTGTATATTTATTAAGTTCTTCGACAAGTTTAAAAACTACGGTACAAGGATTCTGTTCGGAATAAGGGAAGGTTTTTACTTGCTCATATAAATATTTAGCTCGTCTAATTGCATTTATTTGGCTTGCATTCGAGTCATCTTGTAATATTTTATAAATCTTTTGGGTAAACTCCTCTGTTTTACCTTCTCTTCTATAATTTATGCCCCATTTCTCGCTTAAAAGATCATAGTAATAACCTCTGTGAAATTCGCCTCCCGTAATTTCTTTATAATGCAATACAAACCATAA
>JBJXHA010000079.1:0-10594 GCA_046160275.1 Bacteroidia bacterium
TTTTAGCATCTCGAAAGTTTTAAACTTTCGAGATGCTAAAATAAAAGAAGCTAGAAGAAGTCCTCTTATTTCCAACCTCTTGAAAGTTTTAAACTTTCGAGAGGTTAGAAATAAGAGGTCAGAAAAAGAGAAGCTAAAAAATTAAATTTAATCATAATAACATGTACAAAGAGGAAAATACACTGCTTCTTCCCGAAACGGTTTATCATATTTATAACCATGCAAATGGTTGGGAAAACCTCTTTTCAAATGAAGGGAACTATTTGTTTTTTCTCAAGCGGTATCAATATTTTATTGAACCGATTGCGGAAACGCTTGCTTATTGTTTGATGCCGAATCATTTACACCTTATGATAAGAATAAGGTCAAAGGAGGCATTACAGGCGGCAAATACGTACTTTTGTCTGGCGAAAGAAATCCCTATGGAAGAGATTGAAGCAATCCCAGAAACAGGTTATTCTGTCTTTTTAAGCAGAGTTTTTGCCAACCTTTTTAGCTCTTATAGTCAAGCCTACAATAAGCAGCAAAAAAGAAGGGGGAGCTTGTTTATGCCTAATTTTAAGCGAAAAGTAGTAGATAATACTGCTTATTATGTTAATTTAATCCACTATATTCACAACAATCCTGTGCATCATGGCTTTACAAAAGAAGCAAAGGATTGGCAATATTCCTCTTATCTTTCTTTTTTATCGGATAAACAAACAAAGTTGATGCGTGATGAAGTACTTGATTGGTTTGGAGGTAAAGCGAATTTCGAGGCTTTTCATGAGAGTCAAGAGATAGGAGATAGTTTCAACTTCGAATTTTAATTTACTTTTACTTCTCGAAAGTTTTAAACTTTCGAGAAGTAAAAGTAAATTAAAGATAATTAAATAAAATAAAAAAATGCCACTACAATCCGAAGCAGTATTAGAACAACAATTAGTTTCGCAACTCCAAAAGTTGGGTTATACTTTGGTCGCTATCAAAGATGAGGCGGCTTTGGTTGCGAACTTGAAAACGCAATTAGAAAAGCACAATCATTGCACTTTTTCAAAGACAGAATTTGAAAAGGTGATGAATCTATTGAGCAAAGGAAGTGTTTTTGAAAAAAGTAAAACCTTGCGTGAAAAACAGCACATTGTGAGAGATAATGGAGATAACTTGTATTTTGAGTTTTTGAATACCGAAAATTGGTGTCAAAATCAATATCAAGTAACGAATCAAGTTACTCAGGAAGGCACCTACAAAAACCGTTATGATGTAACTATTTTGATAAACGGCCTGCCTTTGGTACAAATAGAATTGAAGCGCAAAGGTTTGGAATTAAAAGAAGCTTTTAACCAAATAAACCGCTATCAAAGACATAGTTTTGGCGCAAATACGGCTTTGTTTCAATACGTTCAAATCTTTGTGATTAGCAATGGCGTGAATACAAAATACTATGCCAATAATAGAAATCAGAGTTTCAAACAAACATTTTACTGGACAGATGTAAATAACAAGCGACAAACCAATATTTTAAATGGTTTTACGGAGGGTTTCTTAGAACCTTGTCATCTTTCCAAAATGATATGCAAATACATTGTTTTGAATGAGGCGTATAAAATATTGATGGTTTTGCGTCCCTATCAATTTTATGCGGTTGAGGCGTTAATTGACAGGGTAAAAAACAGCACGAAAAACGGTTATATTTGGCATACAACCGGAAGCGGCAAAACTTTGACGAGTTTTAAAGCGAGCCAAATTATTATGAATATGCCCCAAGTGTACAAAGTCGTTTTTGTGGTGGACAGAAAAGATTTGGATTACCAAACGATGAAGGAATTTAATAGCTTTCAAGAAGGGAGCATTGATGGAACGGACAATACAAGTAATTTGGTAAAACAATTTATAGGGACTTACCAAGACAAAAAAGGAAACGCCAAAGAAACAAAGCTGATTGTTACAACGATTCAAAAACTCAATACCGCCATTAGCAAGCTGAAATATGAAAACAAAATGGCAAATTTGAAGGACAAACGCATGATTTTTATTTTTGATGAATGTCATCGTAGTCAATTTGGCGAAACGCATAATCGCATCAAGGCATTTTTTAACAATATCCAAATGTTTGGTTTTACAGGCACGCCGATATTTGCGGACAATGCCAATAAAAACGAACTAGGGAAACGGACAACAAAGGATTTATTTCAAGATTGTTTGCATAAATACGTGATAACAGACGCGATTAAAGATGAAAATGTCTTGAAATTTTCGGTAGAATATGTGGGAAGATACAAGTACAAAGACGGAAAAGAATCTAATATTGACATTGAGGTAGAAGATATTGACACAAAGGAATTGATGGAAGATGAAAGGCGATTAGAAAAAATAGTGGATTATGTCATCACTCATCATAACCGAAAAACGCACAGCCGAGTTTTTACGGCAATGTTCTGTATTAGTAATGTGCCGACTTTGATAAAATACTATGATATTTTTAAACGCAAAAAAGAAGAAGGTTTGCACCAATTGAATATTGCTACGATTTTTAGTTATGGCACAAATGAGGATGACCTTGACGCGAATGGTTTTATCAATTTTGAACGTGATTTTGACAGTTATGAATTGAGCGAAGTTGCTGATACTACGGCACCGTATAGCACAGAAAAGCACAGCCGTGATAAATTGGAGGAATGTATTCAAGATTATAACCAACTATTTAACACTAAATACAGCACTAAAAACAGCGAGGATTTTTATAACTATTACAACGATATTTCCAAAAAAGTAAAAGAGCGGAAAATTGATATTTTGTTGGTTGTCAATATGTTTTTGACGGGTTTTGATAGCCCTACTTTGAATACGTTGTATGTGGATAAAAATTTGAAATATCACGGTTTGATTCAAGCCTATTCGCGTACAAATCGCATCATCAATGAACAGAAATCGCAAGGGAATATCGTAACTTTTCGCAATCTCAAAAATAGGACTGATGAGGCAATTACTTTATTCAGCAACAAAGAAGCGATTGAAGTCATTATTATGAAACCGTATGAAGATTATACGGCGAAGTTTAATGAGGCTTTTTTGGATCTTTTGGTCATTGCTCCTACGGTTGACAGTGTGAATGAGTTAGAAACCGAAGATGACGAATTAGCATTTATCAAAGCGTTTCGAGAATTGATTCGGATAAAAAATATCTTATCTGCTTTTGCCGATTTTAAATGGGACGATTTGCAAATGACGGAGCAGCAGTTTGAAAATTACAAAAGCAAATACCTTGATTTATACTATAATGTAAAAAATGACAATCAAAAAGAGAAGGTTTCTATTTTGGAAGATATAGACTTTGAACTAGAATTGATACACCGCGATGAGATAAATGTGGCGTATATCCTTCAGTTGTTAATAAAATTGAAAGCAGATGTTCAAAAAGACACGACCAAAGCCGAGCAGGAGATTTTTAATTTATTGAGTACAGAGTCGGCATTGCGAAGTAAAAGAGAGTTGATCGAAAAGTTTATAAAAGAAAATTTGCCTTTTATTGTAGAAGGTGATGACATTACCTCTCAATTTGCTGGATTTTGGCGGGAAGAACAACAGGCTGCATTTACAAAATTGATAGAAGAAGAAAAACTATCTGCTGTCAAAACAGACAAGTTAATCAAAGATTACCTTTTTGCCGAAAGAGAACCGTTAAGAGATGAAGTGTTGGCGTTGTTGGAAGGCGAAAAGCCTAGTATATTGCAACGTAAGAGAGTGGGTGATAGAATATTGAGGCGAATCATGGACTTTGTAGAAACATTTATCAATGGCATGAATGAATAAAGGGATATAAAAAAAAGCCACGAATGCTAAGCACTCGCAGCTTCATGACAATTTATTACACTTTTTTAATTCACCATCACTTTGTAGGTATAAACGATGCCTTGACTGTCTTTGCAACGTAAGAAATAAACGCCTACGGGCAATTGTTTCAAGGAAAGTTCGGTTGCACTTGCTTGGAGTTTGTGCAGTTGAAGCGATTTGCCTGTAAGGTCTAATACTTCAATTTGGCTAAGCAAAGTGCCTGTTTTTTTCAATTCAATTGTTACTTTATCACTTGCAGGATTAGGATACACTTTCAAAAACGCCTCACTTGTCTCATCAATCGCTATAAATTCTGGGATATGAACGTTGGCAACATTCGTAACTACCGCCGGATTAAAGTCAAAGAAGATGTCTGCATGGTTTGGAATGGTTGTTCCTACGCTGTTGCCTAGAATTTGATGTACGGTAAATTTCACGAAGCCATGACTTGCTGGCTCACTTGCGTTGCTATCGGGTAACATAATGTTATTGAAGATAAAACGCAAGTCATTTCCATATCTCACAAATTGATAAGGGTGACTAGAAGCTCCCGCTACAACGGTTGCTGCATTCAAATAAGTAGGCAATAAATCGTGTACGGTAATGTTGAACGCGGTATCATTTCCTGTATTTTGGAAACGAATCATATACGTAAGAATATCATCAGCTTCAATGTCCTCGTAAATAACATAGCCATTTTGCAAAGGAAGTTGAGAAAGTACGCGACAATCATTCGGATCCCAAGCGTTCATCACCGTAGCTGGATCTACGTTACTATTGGGGATATTGTTATTATCACACTCATCATCAGGGCTAAGAATTTCTGCGGCAAAGGTGAGAACATTTCCCATTAAAGTGGTATCGCAAAGGATAGAATCTTGAATCAAAATGCTACCTGACTGATTAGGTTGTAATGCAGGAATGTTATAGGTTAAAATGTTACCATTGATATTTGCAGGTGCAGGGTTACTGCTCACATATATAGTGTTCGCTGGTAAAGTAACAACAATATTTGAGGGCATGGAGGTAATTGTTCCTGCATTTCCGTAAGTTACAGAGAGATTATTGGTGCGACAAAGGCGTTGAAATCCTGTTCCTATATCCACATATAAATCTACACAATTCGCAGAACTATCGGCAAAATCATTGTTGATAGAATTGCTTCCTAGTCCTGTAAAGTTGATAGAATAGGGCGTAGTTGGGCAATAATTGTTATGGGTAAAAGCAGGAATATGCTCAACGGTGTGTGTACCTGCTCCTAACAACAATACATAATTCCCTAAAGCATCTGTAAAGGTATAAGAATTGCCACCATTTGCTACAATTAACTCACCTTGCATTTTATAATCCAAGTTATCAAATAAACAGTTGCGGTTTTCATCATAATACACCTTCCCTGAAATGCTATTGTATGCCCCAGCTAAAGAGCAATCTCCTACAGGAATAAAACGAAACGCCACATTGCTTGCGTTCCATAGCCCCCAGTAACCTGTGGGAATAATCGGTAGATAACCCGAAGTAGCTCCCGGCACCAATCCCATCACCGCATTTACCGTAGAAAAAGAATCTAAATTGGGGTGATTGATGATATGAATGTCAATTTCATTGGTGTTTTCATGCAAAACCACTTTGCTAGAAAAGGTGGAATCACCTACATATCCAAATTGGCGAATTTCCTTATACTCTATCGTGAAAGTACGATTTGGCGCAAAGCCATCACGCGAATAAGAAACCCCTTTGCCTGGCGCGCAAGTTGAGGGATTCATGTCTTGATAATTAGAGAGAATACAATTTGGTTTCAAATTCATCAACTGTTGCGTTTGTCCAAACGGAGGAATACTAAACGACTTGAAGCCTGCATGTACGCCCATCCAAATACAGCCATTCGAACCAATAGAAACGGAATCGAACATTGTACCAAAATAACAAAACGGGAAACCAATCTGAACTGCTGGTTTGGTAACATCATCGCCCACTTGTGGATAATGATACACATTGGGATTCGAAAAATCTAGCGTATCATTGTTACAAGCCATACCATTAATAACGTAGGTATTGGTTTGCGCAGTTGCGCCCAAAAATGATAGCAGTGTAAGCAAAAAGATAAAAGTTTTTTTCATACAAAAATAAAAAATAAAAGCAGTGTGTTTAAATCCGCTCACCCACTTGAGTGAAAAAGGAAAAGTGAAAAAGGAAAAAGAAATATATGCCGTTCCTAACTAGAAATCAATTTTTTTGCCTTTTCTTATTCAGATGAATCTACACAATTGCTATTTTAAAGTGTTTGTTGTGTAGATTCATCTGAATTAAATTTTGGAACGATACATT
Organism: Bacteroidia bacterium; assembly: GCA_046160275.1. GTDB lineage: Bacteria > Bacteroidota > Bacteroidia > J057 > J057 > JBJXHA01. Next base: position 6,142 of record JBJXHA010000079.1, read on the forward strand.
ATACTCTCAAGAGAAGCATATTCTCGTCATTTTAATTATTTCCATGCAAATCAAAGCTAGGTTTTTCTTTTCTCCCATTACATTTTTTTTACATTCTCCAAATGCAAGGTCATTGCGCCTTAGTTGAAATAGTGTTGCATTGGGTCATTGACAACTTTGGCAAGCTTGAACGGTGCTACTATTTCCCGACAATGGCACGTATTGGTTTTGTATGCCTACTTGGGTAAAATACCTTTTATTGGGGCAAACACAAGTAATCGGTGGCAGCGAAATTTGATAATAAGTGATGGGTGTATGTGTTTGAATCGGATAAAAATGAAAGGATTGCATACGCCAAAGATTTGGGATAATAGGCGCACATTCAGGCTGCTGATTATTAGGAGAAGTGATGCCTACTAATAATTGGTGTGGCAAATTTCCTGTTCTAAAAGAAATGGTTTGTGGAGGCAAGCAGTTGCTGGTGGTAGTATATTCAGGGAGAATAAGTTTACAGCCAGAGCAATTGGTTTGCATATACACATCAATATTATCTTCAATCACAACAACAGGTCCTCCTCCTCCTCCATTGTTAAGGTTAAAAACGCCCAAATCAGAAGGAACGGAACTTTCTCCATCATTGCAAAGGGATTCAACCCAAACACTATAACTTCCCGTAGGCAAACCTGTAGCCAAAGCTACTGCCCAAAGTTGAGAACCTCCTATGAGTCCACTGCTTACCGTTTGTTGGTAAACAATTGAACCAGAACTATCTACAACATATACTTGAAATTGGGAAATGCCAGGACTTCCATACCAATTTAGCGTTAAGGTGTCATTATTAGTGCTTTGTATGCTCAACTTTGCGGGTGCAGGACAGTTGCTTGTCGTGCTTTCTGTGGAAAATAAAAGGGGGGCAGAATATTTTTGAATCGAACAATTTTTTTCTTGGTAAACCGATTGAATCCGAAGGGAATAACTTGCCGCCTCTGGTAAATTTGTCAAGGTATCGAGGCGATAACCTTCTTCCAAAACTTGTGAGTTGAGGTCAATTTTTAATTTTCTAACGCGCTGATTTTCTAGGTTTTGATATTCTATTACATAACTCAAATTTACATTTGTAATTGGTTTCCATTTCACAACGGCTTGGTCATGTTTGAGTAAAAGGAGGGACATGTCTGTTATCGTTTCACAATCACAGGCAAGTGGCGGTGGCGATGCAGGGTGTTTGCAACCTTCTGTAAGGAGTAGTAAATTGAAAATGAGGAAAATATATGCAAGTTGGTAAGAATATTTCATTTTTTGGTGGAATTAACAAGATGGGAAAGTACAAAAAAACATAGCTTGTCTAAATAATTCAATTACATTTTTGGCGCGTTCTCCAAATTAGATTTGCCAAATCAACTTTAACTATCGCCTATTTGCAAGTTTTTTGCCAAATTTGTGCCATGAAAGAAGATAAACTACTGCAACTGCTCCAACTTTTTACGGCAAACGAACTACGAAGTCTGAAAGATTTTGTGCGCTCTCCTTTTTTTAACAAGCAAGAATCACTTATACAACTCATTGATTTTCTGATAGATAATGTAAATATTGCTTTTTCAGATGTAGAGATGTATGCGGCTGTTTGTCCTGATATAGCCTTTGATGCAGCGCAACTTTCTCGCTTGCGTTATGCGGCTTTTACGCTAGTAGAGCAGTTTGTGGTAATGAAAACCGCCAAAAAGGAAGGCGATACGCTCTTGTTGCTAGATTTTTATGCCGAAAATCGTATGGAGGATTTATTTTTCAAAACCTATCAAAAGTACCAAAAAACGCTCAAACGCCATTCAAAAAAGCTAAATAAATTTTATTATGAACGGTTTCAATTAGAAGAAATCATGGCACGCTTTCAAACGCAGTATCAACAGCGAGAAGTGCTCGTGCATTTACCGCAAATGGAAGAAAATTTGAACATTGCTTTTATTGCGCAAAAATTAGAAATGGCTTGCACGAGTTTGAGTCGAAAAGGGGTTGTTGTAACAGATTATCAACCTGAAATGCTGCCAGAAGTTTTGCAATACATTGAAAATCATAGTCATATCTTACAACATTCTGCGGTACTAGTATATTACCACCTTTATTTGATGCTCCGCAATCCCCAAGAAACGCCTTTTTTTGAGCGAGCGGTAAACATTATTCAAAGTTATGAAGAAGATTTTGGCTTAGAAGAACGGAAAAATTTATACGGCTATTTGCGAAATTATTGCATCGCACATATCAATAAAGGAGACCAAATTTTTGAGTTTCGATTATTTGAAATTTATCAAACGCAATTGTTAAATGCGACCTTGTGTGATGTTCAGGGGAAATTATCGCAAGCACAATTTAAAAATATTGTGGTAGTGGCTTTGCGTTTGGGACAAACCGCTTGGACTGCCAATTTTTTGGAAACTTATGTAGCGTGCTTGCCCAAAAAAGTGCAGCAAGAAACCTATCAATATTGCCTTGCTCGCTTATTATTTGCGGAAAAAAAATTTGAGCAAGTAAACAAAATCTTAGGAAATATACATTTTGAAGAGATTTTTTTCAATATTGATGCACGTAAGCTATTGATTCAAAGCTATTTTGAATTAAAAGAATGGGATTTGCTCGATGCAGCCATGAATCGTTTTCGCGTCTTTTTGCATCGAAATAAAACCATTTCTGAGCCACATAAAATTGCAAACCGAAACTTTATCAATTTACTTTCCAAAATCGTAGAAAATGAACATAAAGTTGCAAAATTACCCATCAAGTCACTGATTGAGCAGACAAGCCCGCTCGCTGAAAAAAACTGGTTGTTAGGGTTATGCGAAAATTAATTACTTTTTACAAAGAGGCGGTATTTAGCTGCGAATGAAATGTAATATTATGCGTAATATGCATTAAGGGAATATATTTTAATGGCTTGATAAATAAAGGATTAAGATAAGAGAAGTGCGGTTATTAGGAAGAATATTCGTTACATTGATTTGTAAAAATAAGCAACAATGTTTTACTTGCAATTTACCCACTTTATTGAATCGCCTTCGTTTTATAACTATTATTGCATCTCTTTCTAAATTCTAATGCAGCGTTTCAGATTTTGATGTTCCAATCTTATTTATGTTTTACTACTACAATGACAAGAAGTTAAGAATGTAGAATACTTCCTTGTTGTTGATAATCAATGATTTTATGCTACTTGTGATGTCCAAAATGCTACAAAAATTTTCTTTGCTCTTTCTTTCTTTTATCTTTCTTGCTTCAAACGTTTGGGCGTGTGATGAGGCAACGGCGAGTCTTACCTCCTCAACAAATAATGGAAATGGCACTTTTACCTATACGTTTAATGTGTGTAGGGAATATTTGGGACTCGAAGGAGCACCTCGTGATTTGGTATTCACCTTTAACTGTGGGGTAACCGTTTCGGCAGGTTTTTCCCCAGCAAGTTATGTTACGAGTACCAACGATATTTACACTGGTACAAGAAGTGCAAATGTACTTACCTATCATACTAATTCCGTTTTTATTGCGCATGGTTCGGCTACTTTATGTGGAAACTTTACCATAACTGTATCGGGGCATCCTACCTCTGTAAGCATTAATACGAATCCAAATTCTACCCCTGCTGTATGCATAAAAACCATCGCTATCTCTTTACTTGTTCCGCCAACATCTACAGGAACTTCGATTTGTCAAAATGAGAATACAACGCTCTCTGCTTTGGGCTGCTCTGGGGGGAATTTAAACTGGTATCTTGCTTCGAGTGGAGGTTCTTCACTACAAACAGGAAGCTCTTATACTACCCCTACTTTGGTATCAAATACAACTTACCATGTAGATTGTTCGGTTACTACAGGAGGTTGCCCTAGCAGTCGCACACCTGTAACTGTTACCGTAAATGCAGCTCCTGCGGCACCAAGTGTTTCTGCATCTCCTACCTCTGTGTGTATGGGTGGCGCATCTACCTTGACTGCGTCTGCTCCAAGTGGCACTTTTAATTGGTATAGTTTATCTTCGGGTGGTTCTGCTTTGCAATCAGGGAGTTCTTTTTCAACGCCAACTTTAGCTGCAACTACCGATTACTATGTGGACTGTACTGTGAATGGTTGTCCTTCTGCGAGAACGGGTATTTCAATTAGTGTAGATCCTTGTACTTTAGCGTTGGAATTAGCCGCTTTTCGTAGCAATTGCAAAGACAATCAAGTGCAATTATACTGGGAAACACTTTCCGAAAAAGGGAATGACTATTTTGTCATTGAAAAATCTGAAAATGGTGTTGAATTTTTCCCTAATGGAACTGTCAAAAGCGTAGGAAATAGCAATGCTGCCACACAATATTTTTATACAGATGAAAGTCAAAGTGGAGGTGGGAGTTATTATCGCATTGTGCAAATAGATATAAATGGCGCAAGAGAGGAAAGTTCTCCTATACGTGCCATGTTAAATTGTGGTAAAAAAGGAGTAAGCATTG
>JBJXHA010000080.1:0-4658 GCA_046160275.1 Bacteroidia bacterium
AATTTTCTGACATGATGTTTAAACAGTATTTCCCCCACAACTTGACCCTGCACCTGCGGTACATCCGTAGCAATGCTGATTTATTTTAATGTTTCTTTTGTTTATAGCATCAATATCAAAATTCGACAAATGCTGAAATTTCTTTTCTGTATCAATTTTCATATCAAGCATTTGATTAAAATCGCAATCGTAAATAAATCCATCCCAACTTACTGAAAGGGTATTCCTGCACATTACATTTTCAGCAGCAACAGGATTATATGCATTTACCAGTTTTTCCATGTAGTTATCATAGTTTTCGCTGCGCACTAAGTACTCTAAAAACCTACTGATTGGCAAATTGGTAATGGCATATAGACTGTTGAAACTTATGTTGTAATGGCTTTTTAATTTTGACTTAAATTCAGTTTCAAGCGCCATTTGGTCGGCAGGAAGAAATGCTCCAGAGGGATTATAGACCAAGTTTAGTTTTAAATCAGTTCCATCTAAACCATAACCAACCTCATTCAACATTTTTAATGCTTGTATAGATTTTTCAAAAACACCATCGCCCCTTTGTGAATCGGTTTTTGATGCAGTAAAATAAGGAAGTGAGGAAACCACTTCAATTTTATGCTTTTTGAAAAATGCAGGTAGGTCATGGTATTGCTTATTTGCCACTATAATGGTAAGATTGCAACGAACAATAATTTTTTTATTCAATTTTGTTAGTTCCTCTACTAACCATCTAAAGTGAGGGTTCATTTCAGGAGCTCCACCAGTTAAATCAACAGTATCCGCCCCAGATTTAACAATAGTGTCCAAACACAACTGCATCATATCTTTTGTCATTATTTCCTTTCTATCAGGACCTGCATCCACGTGGCAGTGTTTGCAAACTTGATTACACATCTTACCAACATTAATTTGAAATATCTCTAGTTTGTTGGTAGACAAAGGAAAAAGGCTTTGTTGTTTCAGTTTATCAGAAAACAAAGTAAATGCTGAACGCTCCAAAAAATCAATCTGATTTTCAGGAGTTGATAAATTATGCTTTTGTGCCTGTAACGATTTTGTACTCATTACATTGATAATTCTTTATATTTATTCATCATTTGAACCCCATGTACTAATGCCGCACCACCTTTAATAGCAGCAGCCACATGAACAGCCTCCATCATTTGTTTTTCATCACATCCTTTTTCCATTGTGTCTTGTGTATACGCATCAATGCAATAAGGGCATTGAACAGCATGAGATACAGCCAGTGCAATTAGCGATTTTTCCCTTGCCGTTAAAGCCCCATCTTTAAAAACCTCTCCGTAATAATCGAAGAATTTTTTTGCTAAGGTTGGTTCAAACTCAGAAATATTGCCGAATTTCTTAAGATCTTCGGGATTATAATATGTTTTCATAAATGCTTAGTTTCAAGCAAAGTTAAATCTATTACAATCACAAAATTGTCTTGGACACGACAATTAGTATTTATTAGACGTTCTTAGTTCTGTAGTGATACGATTAGGAACACGGATATGGCGACAATATTAATTAACCGAAAAAGATTTCTGGAAATAGCTGTTGGCACTGTTTTGGTGACGGCAGCAGCAAGTAAGTTCATTTAAAGTAGAAATACCCGTAAATTGTGAACTAATGATTAATAACACCAATCTGATGTTTAATCGGCTAAATTTCAGTGGTTAGTCGATGGGTGGGATTCCCCAAACTGAAGAGTTAATTATTATACCCACAATAAATTCTATCCAAAAATACAAATCGTCAAAGATGATGAAATAAATGAAGCTTGGAGAAAGGTGGTAATAAAAAGAAGCGCAATACCGCTGTATAATTGATGCAGCAACAATTTGATACTTCAGAAAACTGCTTTTTACGATGCTGATTTATCTTTTGCCATAGATGGTATTTTTTAACAACAAGCATAAAAACCTAAGTAAGTTTCTCTAGTGAAACGCACTAATAACGACAACAACATTAATGTAAAAGTAAAAATGACTTTTGAAGAAATAGTAAATTATAGACGTTCTGTTAGACTGTACAAAAAACAACCAATTGATGCTGAAAAAGTTAGGCATTGTATCGAACTAGCCTCTTTGGCTCCCAACAGCAGCAATCTGCAACTTTGGGAGTTTTATCACATTACAAATCCAGAAATTTTAAGAGAAATTACTGTCGCTTGTTTAAGCCAACAAGCAGCAAAAACTGCGCAGCAAATCGTGGTTTTCGTAACAAGACAAGACTTGTATCGCAAGCGAGCAAAAGCAATGCTGTCGTTGGAAAGTAAAAATATTACAAAAAACAGTCCTGTCGAAAAGCAAGAAAAAAGAATCAAAAACTGGAGAATGTATTACGGGAAGATAATGCCTTTTCTGTACATACGTTTTTTTGGTGTTTTCGGAATTATCAGAAAAATCGCAGTGCAAATAGTAGGACTTTTCAGACCCATCGTTTACCAAGTATCTGAAAACGACATGCGAGTTGTAGTGCATAAAACTTGTGCTTTGGCTGCCCAAACCTTTATGCTTGCAATGGCAAATGAAAAGTACGATACCTGCCCAATGGAAGGTTTTGACAGTAGAAAAGTGAAAAGGATTTTAAAATTACCATACGGGGCAGAAATCAATATGGTTGTATCTTGTGGAATAAGAGAAGAACAAGGTGTTTGGGGAGATAGAATGAGAGTTCCCTTTCAAGAGGTGTACCGAGAAATTTGAAAAAAATATCGCGGTTTGTGGCTGATTTTGAGTGTCAAATAGGGTTCGAGCATTGGCTTGGCACTTGCTAAGCGGGGTTTGGAGCAAATGGGAGGCAAAATAAGCTTTACTTCAAGGGTAGGAAATCGAACAGCGTTTTCAATCAAATTAATGAAAGCAAAAAAAAAGGGAGCTCATTTTTAGCTCCCTTTTTCGTTTGTTAATATCCAAATATTTCAGTCAAATTTAGCTGTTTTACTTTGCCATATTTTTCTAAGGTTTTGAAATCCAATTTGTCTTTCGAACCAATTACCAAAACTTTTCTGGTTTTGCCTTTGGCAAATTGGTTGTGAAAGTTTTTTACGGTTTGGTAATCTGCTTTTTCAACTTGGCTGAAAATATCTTTTCTGATATCAGAAGTTAAGCCCATTTTCAATGCGTATTCATAATCGGCCAATACTCCAGCTTTGGTAATTCTATCCGTACGTACGTTATTTAATATGCCTTCTTTGGCAGTTGCAAATAATGTGGTGGATTCTGGAATACTATCGATCAAAATGTTCATTGCTGTCATTGCTTCTGGCAATTTATCAGCTTGAGTGCCAATATAAGAAATGTCGTAATTAGACAAATCTTTGTCTCTAGCGTTGGAATATCGGGAACTGGCAGCGTAAGCCAAAGCTTTTGATTCTCTTATTTCTTGAAATACCAAAGAGCCCATGCCTCCTCCAAAATATTCGTTGTACAAAGCTGATTGTGGCACTAGTTTTGGGTCGTATTTCACTGATTTTGATAAAAATAGCATTTCGGCTTGCACCATATCATAATCTACCCAAAACACCTCATTCTCAGCAAAGTCAAGTTCTTTAAATACTTTTTTCGCTGGAACTGGTTTTAAAGTGGCAGGTGCTTTGTGGTTTTTCTCAATACTTGTGGCTAAAGTTTTAGTGTCAAATGGGCCATAGTACAATATTCTATGCTGAAACGACAATAGGTTTTTAATAATGGCCACCAATTCCGAAGATTTTATTTTCTTCAATTCATCTTCCTTTAAAATATTAGTAAAAGTAGATTGAGCACCATATTTAGCGAAGCTCACCATTGCCATACGCAAAATTGTACCTTTGTCTAGTTTCGCGTCTGATCTTTGCTTTAAAATCCCTTCCACCAAGGCTTTGAGAGCCTCGTCATCTGGTTTTGGGTCGGTTAATAAATTTTCAAGCAACACCAATGCTTTATCAAAATTTTCTGACAAACCACTTAAAGCCACATTCATTTTATCGCCCCCTACACCAATTGAATAATTGCATCCTAATTTATAAAATTCAGTCTTGATGGCTTCTGCTGTCATTTTTGAAGTGCCCAAATAATCGAGATATGACAAAGCCAATCCCATTTTTGCATCGTTTTCATTACCCATGTCAAACACAAAATTTAACTCAAAAAGCCCATTTTCTTCATTTTTCTTGTAAAAGATTTCGCTTTTGTTTTTCAAAGTGAGTTTTTGTAAGTCTTTGCTGTAATCGAGGTAAACAGGCTCAATTTTGGCAGGATTTTCTTTTTTGATGGCTTGTAGAAAAGTAGATTCTTTTTCACGATTTACTACCACTGGTGTTATTTTTGGCTTAGGAACTTTTTGGATAGAAGAATCCTTGCCCACTGTTTTGTAAACCAAAGAATAGTTTTCGCCATAGTATTTGTTCGCAAAAGCTACCACATCAGCTTTGGTTACTTTGCTCATATCCTCTAAAGAAGCAATATAATCTGCCCAAGAAATATCTTTTGTAAATGCATCAACCAACATATCAGCTCTCGATCCGTTATTTTCCATCAGTTTCATCAAGCCAATTTTTTCGTTATTGATAATGGCTTGCAATAGCGATTCGTCAAATTTTCCTTTTTTTACAGAATCAATTTGAGCCAAAATCAAGTTTTTTACCTCATCCAACGACTGTCCTTCCCTTGGATTGG